>JAUIEY010000026.1 GCA_030429685.1 Gammaproteobacteria bacterium | reverse complement strand
TTGCTGAACTGATACTGGAGCGCTTTGATCCCTGGCTTGCCCCGCAGCAGGTGCGCCGCATTCTGGAAATTGGTACCGGCAGTGGCTGTATTGCCATAGCCTGTGCCAAAACCTTTCCCGCGGCCCAGGTGGTGGCCACCGATATTTCCGCTGCGGCGCTGTCAGTCGCGGCCGCCAATGCCGCAGCACATGGTGTCAGCGACAGGCTGCAGCTGGTGGAGACTGACCATGCGGCCGGGGTTAGCGGACAATTTGACTTGCTGGTCACCAATCCGCCGTATGTGCCGGAGAACGAGCAGCCTGACCTGCCGCTTGAATACAGCTTTGAGCCCGCAATGGGGTTGTACAGCGGGGCTGACGGTCTGGATTCGGCACGGCGAATCCTGCAAGATGCGCCGCTATTATTAAGTGATCACGGCGTATTGGTGCTGGAGGTCGGCGCACAATGGCAGGCGCTGGAACAGGCGTTCCCGTCGCTGCCCTTTACCTGGCTGGAATTCGCAGCCGGCGGTGAGGGCGTGGCGCTGCTCGGCAAGGCCGAGTTGGTGGCCGCGCAGCAAGCGCATCAGCAGCAATAACGTCAAACCGGAACCGCGCTATGTCGGGCAACAGCATTGGCAAATTGTTTACTGTAACCAGCTTTGGTGAAAGCCACGGCCCGGCTATTGGTGCCATTGTGGACGGGTGTCCGCCGGGCATGGAGCTCAGCGAAGCTGACCTGCAGCCGGAGCTCGACCGGCGGCGGCCCGGTACGTCGCGGCACCACAGCCCGCGGCGTGAACCGGATGAGGTAAAAATCCTCTCCGGCGTGTTCGAGGGCGTGACTACCGGCGCGCCTATCGGCCTGCTGATTGAGAACGTCAATCAGAAAAGCAAGGATTACAGTGATATCAGGGACAAATTCCGCCCCGGCCATGCTGACTATACCTACGAGCACAAATACGGCAGCCGCGATTATCGTGGCGGCGGGCGCTCCTCGGCGCGCGAAACGGCAATGCGCGTGGCTGCCGGTGCCATTGCCAGAAAATACCTGCGCGAAAAGCTCGGCACCGAGATATATGCCTACGTGGCACAGATCGGGCCGCACGTGCTGGAAGTGCGTGATCTGGCGGCGGTCAATGACAATCCGTTTTTTTCGCCGGATCCGGACAGGGTGCCGGAGCTGGAAGCCTACATGGATGCGCTGCGCAAGGAAGGCGAATCCATTGGGGCGCTGGTAAAGGTCGTGGCCACCGGTATGCCGGTGGGTCTGGGCGAGCCGATTTTCGATCGCCTTGATGCCGATATTGCCAAAGCGCTGATGAGCATCCCGGCGGCCCGCGGTGTCGAGATCGGCGACGGTTTTGTCGCTGTCACGCAGAAGGGTTCGCAGCATCGCGATGAAATCACGCCGCGGGGTTTTAAAAGCAACTCGGCGGGTGGAACCCTGGGCGGGATTTCCTCCGGTCAGGATCTGCTGGTGAGCCTGGCTATGAAGCCGACTTCCAGCATTCGCGTGCCCGGCGACACGATTGACCGGCAGGGCAGAGCGACGCAGATCGTCACCAAAGGCCGGCATGACCCCTGCGTGGGGCTGCGTGCCACGCCCATTGCCGAGGCCATGACGGCGATTGTGCTGCTGGACCACTTCCTGCGACAGCGCGGCCAGAACGCCGATGTCAAGAGTGATACGCCTGTAGTTGAATAAAAATCAATCAGTTGCAGTCCAAACCTGATGGAATCTATATGAAAGATGCATTGAATGTTGCCGTGGTAGGCGCCACCGGCATGGTCGGCGAGGCCATGCTGGAAATTCTCGGCGAGCGCAATTTCCCGATTGCCCGGCTCTATCCGCTGGCCAGCGAACGGTCGCTTGGCAAGACGGTCGAGTTTCGTGGCAAGCAGCTCGCATGCGAGCTGCTGGACGACCATGATTTCAGCACCACCGATATCGCGCTGTTCTCGGCGGGTGGCAGCGTGTCAGCCGAGCATGCCCCGCGCGCGGCAGCTGCCGGGTGTGTGGTTGTGGACAATACCTCGCATTTCCGCATGGAGACCGACATTCCGCTGGTGGTGCCCGAGGTGAATAAAGCCGCGCTGGCGGGCTTCCGCAATCGCAATATCGTCGCCAACCCGAATTGCTCCACCATTCAGATGCTGGTGGCGCTAAAGCCGATCTACGATGCGGTCGGTATCGAGCGTATCAACGTTGCCACCTATCAGGCGGTTTCCGGGGCAGGGCGCAGCTCGGTCGAAAAGCTGGCAACCCAGACTGCGGCGCTGCTCAATGCCAAGCCGCTGGACCTGCAGGGCGACGAAAAACAAATAGCTTTCAATGCTCTACCCCACATAGATGTGTTTCTGGATAACGGGTATACCAAAGAAGAAATGAAGATGGTATGGGAGACCCGCAAGATCTTCGGCGACGAGTCCATCCAGGTGAATCCGACCGCGGTGCGCATTCCGGCCTTTGTTGGCCATTCCGAGGCGGTGCATATCGAGACTCGCGAGCCCATTACAGCGGCGCGGGCCCGTGAGCTGCTCGAGCGGGCTGAAGGCGTAAAAGTGCTGGATGAGGCCCGGCTGGGCGGCTATCCGACTGCTGTCACCGAGGCATCCGGCCGCGATCCTGTGTATGTAGGCCGGATTCGCGAGGATATTTCCCATCCGCGCGGGCTTAACCTGTGGGTGGTGGCAGACAATGTGCGCAAGGGAGCCGCCTTAAATAGTGTCCAGATCGCAGAAATATTGGTGCGCGAATACTTATAGGCTATAGTTAGCCCGTTGTTGTTCGGGGTTTAACCTTAGTTGTCGTGTGCCTTTCGCGTTTTGCCGCCAAAGTCGCCTGTCCAGAAACGCAAGTCCGGGGATTTGTGATGCGTCGTTCTATGGCTGTCTTCTGCTGGTTGGTTGTTTTCCCGTTTACCGCTTCTGCGCTCGGCTTAGGGGACATCTCGCTGAACTCAGCGTTGAACCAGCCCTTCGCCGCGCAGATTCCGGTTGAGTCCTACTCGGATACCGACCTCAAAGACCTCAAGGTTGCACTGGCTTCAGAAGCCACATTTGATCGCTACGGTCTTGATAAGCCTGCGTTCCTGCAGGATTTCGCTTTTTCGGTAACGCAAAGCGCCGCCGGTGCGCCGGTGATTCAGGTTCGCAGCGAACGCCCGGTGTCGGAACCTTTTGTCACCCTGCTGCTCGATATCCGCTGGGCGTCAGGACGCCTGCTGCGCGAATACACAGTTTTGCTCGATCCGCCGTTGTTCGAGAGTGAACCGGTGCAAACCTCGATAGCAGCGCCGGCGGTCAGCCGCGCGGATGCACCGCCTGCACAGACTGATTCGTCAGGCGCTGTAGTCAGAAGCACAGCGCCGGCTCCTGCGCGCGCGCCGGCGGCAACCCCGGCTCCTGCGCCGGTTACCAGTGCACCCGCCGGCGCACGTCAGCCGGCACCGCAGCCGCTGAGCGGCAGTTATTCGGTGCAGCGGCGCGACACTTTGTGGAGCATTGCCAACCGGGTGCGTGGCGACCGCGACCTGACCGTTAACCAGGTCATGCTGGCGCTTTACCGCGCCAATCCTGAAGCTTTCCTTGGCAACATTAACCGGCTCAAAGCCGGCGCCATTCTGCGGGTACCGGCAGATTCGCAGCTGGCCGAACTGACCCCGCAGGAAGCGACCTCGGCCGTGCGACAACAGAACGCCGCGCTGTCGCAAGCTGCGCCGGCAACACCCGCAGCAGAGCCGGCCCGACTGACGCTGGTCGCGCCGGGCGAACAGGAGGATGGCGCCGCAACTGCCAGCGGCCAGCCCGCAGCGGCGGGTGATGCTGAGCGTGCTCTTGATGCTGCCGCGCGCGGCATCGAAGCTGAGAATCTGCGTGGCCGGATCGGTGAACTGGAGACCGAGCTCTCGGATAGCAAACGCCTGATTGAGGCGCGCGATGCTGAACTGGCCGCTTTGCAGCGGCGCATACAGGTACTGGAAAGCCGCGACGGCGAAGTGCCGGCCGCGGCAGCAGACGAATTACCGGCTGATGACGGTGTGTTTGTTGACACAGACGAGGCCGATGCAGCGGCTGCCGACGAGCCGTTGTTTGCGGACGAGACTGCTGCCGATGCGACGGCCGATGCTGCAGCCGACGCCGAGCAGGAAGCAGCTGCAGCCGATGTGGCTGCAGAGCCTGCTGCGGCCGACCCGACTACCACCGTGCCGACGCGCACCGAGGAACCGTCATTCTTCGGCGCCTTGCTGGGTAACCTGTGGTTCTGGGTCAGCGCTGCCGTGGTGCTGCTGCTGGCATTGTTCGTGGCGCGTCGCCGTCAGTCCGGGGCCGACGATGAATTCGATGCCGCTGCCACCGGCGGCGATTGGGAGTCAGCCGCTGTTGATGCCGATCACGAAGAAACCATGCGTGATCTTGAAGCGATGCCCAAGCCTGAGGCCTCAATGGTGGTGGAAGAGGGGTCGATGGACGACGCTGTGGCCAGCCGCGGTGCGGCCACCAGCGATGCCACCTCACAGCTTGAAAATCTGCTCGATTTCGGCGACGAAGACGACGACCTGGTCGCGGCGCCTGATGCCGATGCCGGTGCTACCGCGCAACTCACACCGCTGGACGATGGCGCGGATACCGAAACCCCGCTGGAAAAAACCATCAGCACCGGCCCGCTGAATCTCGATCAGGCCGATCCAGTTGCTGAGGCAGAATTCCATATGGCATATGGCCTCTACGATCAGGCCGCCGAATTGCTGGAGTCAGCGCTGCAGAGCGAGCCCGATAACCGCGCCTATCTGGTCAAACTGATTGAAGTGTTTTTTGTCTGGGAGAATCGCGAAGGCTTCCTCAAGCATGCCACGGCATTGCGCGAAGCCGTCAGTGATGACAGCGATTCCGACTGGAACAAAGTGGTTATTCTCGGTAAGCAGCTGTGTCCCGATGAGGATATCTTTTCCGGCGCGGCTACCGCGGCACCGACCGCCGATTCCATGGACTTTGAACTTACAGAGGCCGGTGGCGACGCGGTCGACGCGGAACTCGACTTTACGCTCGGCGGCACCGACGTGCCCGCGCTGAGTGAGGATTCCCTGGCCGGGGAAGATGCGGACAGCGATGCCGAGCTGGATTTTGATCTGGGCGGCGATTTTGATGACCAGGAGAGCGACGATCTGGCTCTCAATCTCGGCGATGACGACAGCACTGACAGCGAGGGCGGCGATACGCTGGAAACGCCGACCATCGAATCGCCGGCAGTTCCGCATGAAGATGCTGCGGACGAATCCGACGACAGTGAGGTTGATCTTGATCTGGGCGAAGAACTGATCGACGACTCGGCGGCTACTATGGAAACCCCGACCATTGAGTCGCCGATGAATGAACCCACCCTGGAGTCACCGACCCTGGAGACGGCCGGTGCCGGAGGTGAAACCACCGAAATGCCGGCACTGGATGCGGATGCCTTCGACGCCGGTGATATCGATCTGCATCTGGGCGGTGCGGATGACCTCGACGTTGACCTGTCAGGCCTTGGTGAGGATTCCGAAGATACCGCGGAAATGCCGGCTGAGTCCGGTGCGGACGACGATTTGCCGGGTGACGACGACGAAACCTTGCTGGCAGATGTCAGTGATGTCACCGATGACGAAACTTTGGTTGCCGACAGCAGCGATCTGGAAGCCGAAATTGATGCCGAGCTGGATGCCCAGTTGGATGTCCAGGGCAATGAAGACAGTGATACGGTTGAACAACCGAAGATCGATCCTGCCGAGGTGGAGCTGGGTGACACGGCAGAGCAACCTGCCATGACCGAAGCCGGCGGTGATGTCGATTTTGATCTGGGCATGGAGGCAGATGCCGAGGACGATATTGCTACAGCTATCCAGGAAGCTTCGCTGCCTGAAGATGCCACCATGACAGAGGTGGGCACTAAGCTTGATCTGGCCCGTGCATACATTGATATGGGCGACCCGGACGGCGCGCGCAGCATACTCAGCGAAGTGCTGGACGAAGGTGCCGATGAACAGCAACAGGAAGCCCGGCAACTGCTCGAAGAGCTTGGCGATTGAGTGAAGCAGTCGCTGCAGCAAAACCCCGCCGGCTGGCCATAGGAATCGAGTACGACGGCACTGCATATAACGGCTGGCAGATTCAGCCGCATGCGCCCAGTATTCAGGCCGCGTTGAATCAGGCGGTTGCCGCGGTCGCTGATGAGGCCGTGGAAGTGGTGGGTGCCGGCCGCACCGACACCGGTGTGCACGCATCCGCACAGATTGCCCATTTCGATACTGCTGCCGACCGCACGGAACGTTCCTGGTTGCTCGGCATCAACAGCAACCTGCCCGCCGATATCAATGTGCACTGGGTCAGGCCGGTACCGGTCGACTTTCATGCCCGGTTCGCGGCGCGCTCACGTTCCTATCGCTACCTTATTCTGAACGCGCCGGTGCGCTCGGCTTTGTGCCGGCATCGCGCGTGGTGGGTTCTCAAACCGCTGGATGCCGCGCGCATGCATGCTGCGGCTCAGGTGTTGGTAGGCGAACACGACTTTTCATCGTTTCGCGCTGCCGCCTGTCAGGCCAGCAGCCCGGTGCGCACGGTTACCGAAATCCGGGTCAGCCGCCACGATGACTTTATAGCCATAAGCTGCAGCGCCAATGCCTTTTTGCACCACATGGTGCGCAATCTGGCCGGCTCGCTGGTGCGCATCGGCAGCGGTGAGGCTGAACCCGACTGGCTTGCCACGGTGCTGGAAGCGCGGGACCGCAAGGTTTCGGGGATGACGGCGCCGGCCGGCGGGCTGACGCTCACCGATGTCCGTTATCCGGACTTCGACCTGCCCGATTGTCCGGATCGCTCTGCGTGGTTCAATTTGTGCTCCTGATTTATGCAATGAATAACCTATAATTGCTTGCCTATGAGCTGGTTCGACAAAATTATTCCCTCGCGCATCACGACCGAGCGCAAAAAGAAAACCGTTCCGGAAGGTATCTGGCAGAAATGTGGTGCCTGTGGCGCGCAGCTGTACAGGGCCGAGCTGGAACGCAACCTGATGGTGTGTCCCAAATGCGGCCACCATATGCGTATTTCGGCGCGTGAACGGCTGGAGATGTTTCTGGATCCGGAAAGCGGACGTGAAATAGCAGAATGGCTGTCACCGGACGATCCGCTTAAATTTAAAGACAGCAAGAAATACCGCGATCGTATTACCGCTGCGCAGAAGTCTACCGGCGAGAAAGATGCTCTGGTTGCCATGACCGGCAAGCTCAAGGGCCTGCCTGTCATGGTCTGTGCGTTTGAGTTTTCTTTTATGGGTGGTTCCATGGGTTCGGTTGTCGGCGAAAAATTTGCCCGCGCCGCGCGCTACAGCAAGGAGAACCGTATCCCGCTGATCAATTTTTCAGCCAGCGGCGGCGCGCGAATGCAGGAGGCCCTGTTTTCTTTGCTGCAAATGGCCAAGACCAGCGCGGCGCTGACCGAACTGGCCGAGGCTGGCGTGCCGTATATATCGGTACTGACTGATCCGACTACCGGCGGCGTGTCGGCCAGCCTGGCTATGCTGGGCGATGTCAATGTGGGCGAGCCGGGCGCACTGATAGGGTTTGCCGGTCCGCGGGTCATTGAGCAGACGGTGCGCGAGACATTGCCGGACGGATTTCAGCGTAGCGAGTTTTTGCTCGAGCACGGTGCCCTGGACATGATCATCGACAGGCGCAATATGCGCGACGAACTCGCAGCCATCCTGGCCAAACTGCAGAAACTGCCTCCTCTGGCCAGCTAGTTGCGGCCAGATATTCAGGGACGCATTGAATACAGCGAAATCGCCAGCTCCAGCCAAACGATCGCTGGCCGAGTGGCTGGCCTGGCAGGAAGCGCTCAACCCGGCTGAGATAGACCTCGGACTGGCCCGTGTCGCCGACGTGTTCCGGCGCATGGCAGTGCCCCGGCCGGAACTGGTGATCAGTGTTGCCGGCACCAACGGCAAGGGCTCCAGCGCTGAAATTGTGGCAATGCTCCTCAATGCCGGCGGCAGGCGCACCGGACTGTATACCTCGCCGCATTTGCACCGTTACAACGAACGCATTCGCGTGGCCGGCACGCCGGCCACAGATACTGCCATCGTGCGGGCGTTTGAACAGGTCGAGGCCGCACGCGACGGTGTGGCTTTGACCTATTTTGAATTCGGCACGCTGGCAGCACTGCAGCATTTTCACAATGCCGGTTGCGCCGCCTGGGTGCTGGAAGTCGGGCTTGGGGGGCGCCTGGATGCAGTGAACATCGTGGATGCCGATGTCGCCGTAATCACCACTGTGGATCTGGATCATCAGCAGTGGCTGGGCGACACCGTCGAACAAATTGCAGCCGAAAAGGCCGGCATTCTGCGCGCCGGGAAGCCTGCGTTTTACGGCGATTTGCCAGTGCCGGCAAGCATAGTCGCGCGCGCCGATGAGCTCGGCGCACCCCTGCACTGGCCCGGCAACGGTTTTTCCACACGTCAATTTGCTGCGGCGTCCGAGTGGCGCTGGCAGGGGGCGGCTACCGCGCTTGACCATCTGCCCCTGCCGCGGCACCAGACGCAGCTGGCCAATCAGGCAGTGGCACTGGCTGCGCTGGAAGCCGGCGCGGCGCAAAGCCTGGATTTGCTGCGTAAACAGCCGCAGCTGCTTGCCGCCGGCGTTCTGCCGGGCCGCCAGCAGCACCACAGTGACCAGCACCGCTGGCTGCTGGATGTCGGACACAATCCGCAGGCTGCCGATGCATTGCGGGAAAGTTGCGGCGCTGCGCGACCGGCGGCAGTCATCGTGGGCATGATGGCAGATAAAAACGCCGTTGAGTTTGCGCGGCGACTGGATGCTTCGGGGGCGCAATGGTTTGTTTGCCCGACCTTCGGTGCCCGGGCGGCCGATCCTGCTGAGCTGGCGGCGCGGCTGACACCGCTGCTGGCCCGTCCGCCGGTCGTTTGCGCGACAGTCGCAGCGGCTATGGAGCAGGCCCGGAAGGCAACATCGCCGGGCGAATTGATCGTGGTGACAGGTTCATTCGGCGTGGTGGGGCCCGCTTTGCAGTGGCTTGGTCTATACTGAGAAGTCAGGGTTAAGGGGTTAGCGGATTTCCATGGATCGGACACTGTTGGAGCGAATGGTCGGCGCCGTTGTCCTGGTGCTGCTGTTTGTTTTGTTTGCACCGGTTTTGCTGGACGGCAGTGCCGACGGCGGCCGTAATGAGGTCATCCCGTCCGCGCAAAGCGAGGGCAAGCGCACCGAAGTCATTATTCTGAATGCGCCTGTCAATGCGCAGCCGCGCGCAACCGGGGTAGCCGCCGCAGCTGCGGTCAAACCTGCCGCCGGCAAACCGGCTACCGCAGCGCCTGCCACTGCTGCGGCAACACCTTCAGGCTTCGCCGTGCAGCTGGGTAGCTTCAGTGCGCGCGACAATGCCGAGCGGTTTGCTGCCCGCATCCGCGGTGAAGGCTATCAGGCCTTTGTGGTGAAAGGATCCGCAGCTTCGGGTTCGGTATACCGGGTTTACAGTGGCCCGGCCGGATCCCGAGCGGCAGCCGGCGAACTGGCTGCCAAACTGCAGGCGGCGGGGCACAATGGCATGGTGACGGAACTGAGCCGGAATTCGGGCAAGGGCAGTGGCGGCTGAAGTCAGTGAGCTGATTCTGTTCGACTATGCCGTTATCACGGTGATGAGCTTTTCGACGCTTATCAGCCTGTTTCGCGGTTTTTTCAAGGAAGCTATGTCGCTCGGCACCTGGGTGGTGGCGATCTGGGTGGCCTGGAAATTTGGCCCGCAACTGGCGGGTGTGCTGGAAAGCGTGATCACGCCCACGGCGGTGCGCCTGTGGGCCGCGCGGGCACTGGTGGTGATTGGTGTGTTGATAGCTGGCGGGCTGCTGGGGCAGTTTTTCCATTTTGTACTCGAAACCACGGGCCTGACAGGTACTGACCGAGCCATCGGCATGGTGTTCGGGTTCGGCCGCGGCGTGGTGCTGGTGGGACTGATGCTGGTGGTCATGGAGGCAGCGGATTTTGATGAGACGGAATGGTGGCCGGAGTCGGTATTGATTCCTTATTTTGCGCCGGTAACTGATATGATTCGCAACGCTGCCGAGGACGGCATCCACTTTCTTGACGACCTGGAGGAAGAGCAACCCGGCGCAGGAGCTGCGGCCCCGCCGGACACGGCTGAGCCTGGGTGAGCGGGCTGAATCGGGATTAATTGATCAATGTGCGGCATTGTCGGAATAGTCAGTAACAAGCCGGTCAACCAGTCGATTTACGATGCGTTGATTGTATTGCAGCACCGTGGACAGGACGCTGCGGGCATCATGACCGATGACGCGGGCACCCTGTGCCAGCGCAAGGACAACGGTCTGGTGCAGGATGTTTTCCAGCGCAAACACATGCTGCGTCTGCGCGGCAACATGGGAATCGGCCATGTGCGTTATCCCACTGCCGGCATGTCATCGTCTGCCGAAGCGCAGCCTTTCTACGTTAATTCGCCCTATGGAATATGCCTTGGCCATAACGGCAACCTGACGAACACCCGAGAATTGCAGGAGCTGTTGCGCCAGCAGGACAAACGCCACCTGAATACAGGCTCGGACACCGAGGCGCTTCTAAATGTGTTCGCGCATGAACTGCAGCAAAGTCAGTCGGCTGAACTGACGCCTGCCGACGTGTTCGCGGCCGTCGAAGGCGTGCACCAGCGATGCCACGGTGGCTATGCCATTGTCGCCATGATCATGGGGCACGGCGTGCTCGGATTTCGCGATCCGCATGGAATTCGTCCGGTAGTTTTGGGCCAGCGCGACACCAATGGTTTTACCGAGTACATGGTGGCTTCGGAAAGCGTTGCGCTGGATGCGCTGGGGTTTGAGCTGGTCCGCGATATTCTGCCTGGCGAGGCTGTCTACATTGAAGCTGACGGCACCCTGCACAGCAAGCTTTGCGGCGCAGCAAAATCTTACACCCCGTGCGTTTTTGAATACGTGTATTTCGCCCGGCCGGATTCCATTATGGACGGCATTTCGGTGTACAAATCCCGCATGCGCATGGGCGAACGTCTGGCCGACAAAATTCTGCGTGAACGCCCGGATCACGATATTGACGTGGTCATACCCATACCCGATTCCAGCCGCACCAGTGCCTTGTCGGTAGCTCACAGTCTGGGCGTCAAATACCGCGAGGGTTTTATCAAGAATCGCTATATCGGCCGTACCTTTATCATGCCTGGCCAGGAAATGCGGCAGAAATCGGTGCGCCGCAAACTTAACGCCATTGACCTGGAGTTTCGCGACAAGGTCGTGTTACTGGTGGATGACTCCATTGTACGCGGCACCACATCCAAGCAGATCATCGAAATGGCCCGCGATGCCGGTGCCCGCAAGGTGTACTTTGCGTCCGCATCGCCGCCGGTGCGCTACCCGAACGTGTTCGGTATCGACATGGCAGCCTCGGCCGAACTGGTGGCATGCAATCGCAGTGAAGCTGAGGTAGCAGACATTATCGGCGCCGACTGGCTGATTTATCAGAACCTCGATGATTTGATTCAGGCGGTGCAATATGACAACGGCGACATCAAGGAGTTCGATACCTCCTGTTTCTCGGGCGAATATGTCACCGGCGATGTGACTGTTGAATACCTGCGCGAAGTGGAAGCGCTGCGTTCCGATAAGGCCAAAAAGGCCCGCGAAAAAGCTCGTCGCAAGCGCAAGCCCTTTAAGGACGGGCAGGTGGGGCCCAGCGCCGGGGTTGCGTAAGCGCTCATGAGTATCAGAGTTCTCGTTATCGAGAGCAGCAAAGACTATCGCGCCCTAATCAGCAATCACATTGGTGTGCGCTGGCGCGATGCGAAGGTCACCGAATACGATCCGGCCGAATCCGGACGCTTTTCCGATAATTTTTCCGGCGCCGGTAATGACCTGGTAATCCTTGGCGATCCGCTGCAGCCGGTAAAGGGTGTGGAAACAGCCGGCGGCGAGAGCGGAATCGACTGGCTGAACCAGTTTCGTCAGGTTCGCGGATTCCCGCCGGTGCTGGTCATCGGTGATGGCGATGAGCGCGCCGTGGTGCGCGCTATCAAGAGTGGTGCAGCCGATTACATTTCCCGCGAACGTTTGCGCCACAAAGAACTGATTGCTCTGATCGAGAACATTCTTGAAGAACGGGATGCCGACAACGAAAAAAGCCAGACGCAGGTACCGGCTGACAGTCTGGAGATTCCCGGGCTCAAGGGCTATGCCATAGAGCGTTGTATCTCCGGTGGTGATATTTCGTCAGTGTATCTGGCGCGGAAAAAAGACGTCGACCAGGCGGTGGTGCTGAAAGTGTTGCGACAGGTCCCTGATTTCGGTGGCGACAATGCGCTGCTGGATCGCTTTCTCGCCGAGTTCGAAGCCATCGGCAGGGTCAGCCACCCAAACGTGGTGAACATTTTCGATCTTGGTATTGCCGATAATCATGCTTTCATTGCTATGGAATACTGCAGTCGCGGCAGCCTCAAGCGACTGATACGTCAGGGCATGTACGCGCAGGATGCCGAAAAGATCATGCGCACCATCGCCGGTGCGCTGGGTGCGATACACAGCAACGGCATATTGCACCGCGACCTCAAGCCGACCAACGTATTGTTTCGTGAGGACGGCAGCCTGGCGCTGATTGATTTCGGGCTGGCCAAGCAGGCGCACCTGCAGGCAGAACTGACCGGCACTGGCGAAATATTCGGCACCCCGTATTACATGAGTCCGGAGCAGGGCCATGGCGAATCGCTGGACGAGCGTTCGGATATATACAGCCTGGGGATTATTTTCTATGAAATGCTGACCGGGCAGAAGCCTTATGAAGGCAAGACAGCCATGTCAGTGATACTCAAGCATGCGCGCGAACCGATACCGCAGCTGCCGAACCACCTGACAGCCTACCAGGGTGCCATTGACAAGATGATGGCCAAGCGAGCGGGTCAGCGGTTTCAGTCGGTACAGGAAATACTGGACTGGCATCCGGCTGCTGCCTGACGACTAGCCGTCGCCGTCGTGTTGTGCGAAGGCAAGCCGTTCCGTGCGTCGCCCGTTTTCATCCCAGTAGAGGACAGGGCCGTCGTTGTACCAGTCGCCCAGCACTATCCGTTGAGCCGCTGTGCCATCAAGTTCAAATTGATGTTCGGCAGGACGGTGGGTATGGCCATGCAACAGCGTTCGCATTTGATGTTCGCGCATGGACTGCGCTACGGCTGCCTGATTCACGTCCATGATGTCGGCTGTTTTATATTGCTTTTGCGTGTGACTTTCGCCGCGAATTTTGCCGACGATTCTGCTGCGCGCAGCAAACGGCAGGGCGTGGTAAAGCATCAACGCAACGGGGTGGTGCGTAATGCGCCGGTAGCGCTGGTACTGCACATCGTCGGTACAGAAAATGTCGCCATGACTGATCAGCAGCCGCTCGCCGCAAACCTCGATCACGCACGGGTCATCCAGAGGCTGTAGGCCGGCCGCGCGCAGGAAAGCCGGCCCGATTGCGAAATCGCGGTTGCCAACCATGAAGTAACAGCGGGGTTGCTGCTGCGTGTATGCGTTGAGTGCGGCGGTGACTTCCCGGAAATGCGGATTCGGGTCGTCATCACCAATCCAGTATTCGAACAGGTCGCCAAGGATATACAGTCTCTCGAGTTCCAGTGCCGGACCCTGCAGAAAACGGATGAATGCCTGTGTTGCCGCCGGTCGCGCCGCATCGAGGTGCAGATCGGATATGAAAGCAACGGTCACGCCGGCCCCCGATGCCTATTCGTCGCTGGCTTCGTCGTCTTCTGATTCCTGTGGTATTGGCAGCGGTTCCTCATCTACCAGTTCCATGCTCAGGATCACAATCGGCTCTGTCGGTACGTCCCTGGCGAGCTCCGGAACCGGCCCCGGGCCGGTGGCGCGATAGCCGATGTCATCAACGATTTCCATGCCGCGGGTGATACGGCCGAATACGGTGTAGCCCCAGCGTCGCGGATTAGGGTCAAGTGGTGTGTTGTCGGCGAGGTTAATGTAGAACTGGGAATTCGCACTATGCGGCTCGCCGGTGCGGGCCATGCCCACAAAGCCGCGCCGATTACTGAGACCGTTTCCGGACTCATTGGGAATAAGCGTTTTAGTCGGCTTGAGCTTGTAATCGGTGTCGTAACCACCGCCTTGCACAACAAAACCTTCAACAATGCGATGAAAAATGGTGTTCTCGTAGAAACCGCTGTTGACCAGGTCAACAAAATTGCGCACATGCAGCGGCGCCTTGCTGGTAAAGAGTTCCAGGCGCAGGTCTCCGGCATTGGTTTTGATTTCGATCTGGGGATAGGGCGGCAATTCCACCGGGGCCGCATCCTGAGCATGGCCGGCAACAGTGAACAAAGTCAGAGCAAGCAGGGTAGCCAGTTTTCGCATAAGTGTGTGTTCTCCCGGGTCGAAGCAGTGATTCTAACCGTTTTCGTTGGCGGCCAGCGTATTGTGCATCAGCATGGCAACCGTCATCGGTCCGACACCGCCGGGCACCGGGGTGATCCATGCAGCGCGCTCGGCAGCTGCGGCAAAGCAAATATCGCCTTTCAGGCTGCCATCCTGCTGCCGGTTGATGCCAACGTCAAAGACTGCGGCACCGTCTTTGATCCACTCGCCGGGGATCAGTTCCGGTTTGCCGACCGCGACGGCCAGAATATCTGCCTGCCGCACCAGTGCCTCCAGATTGGTGGTGAACTTGTGACATACCGTGACCGTGGCTCCGGCAAGCAGAAACTCCAGCGCCAGTGGCCGGCCGACGATATTGGATGCGCCGACGATTACAGCGTGTTGCCCCTTGGCATCCACACCGATGTATTCAAGCATTTTCATGATGCCGTATGGTGTGCACGGCCGCAGTGACGGGATGCGCTGTGCCAGGCGGCCGACGGTAAACGGGTGGAATCCGTCCACGTCCTTGCGCGGATCAATGCGCTCAATGACGGTATGGGCTTCAATGTGGTCCGGCAATGGCAGCTGCACCAGGATACCGTCCACCGTCACATCGCTGTTCAGGATGTCGATCAGGGCCAGCAATTCATCTGCAGTGGTTGCGGCTGGCAAGTCATGGGCGAAAGACAATATGCCGGCCTGTTCGCAGGCAGCGCGTTTATTGCGCACGTAAATCGCCGATGCCGGATCCGTGCCCACCTGGACAACCGCCAGACCGGGTGGCCGGTGGCCCGCAGAGACGCGCTCAGCTACCCGCCGTCGGACACTTTCGCGTATCTCCCCGGCGATGGCTTTGCCGTCGATAATGTTAGCGGTCATGCGGTGCCCCGAAAGGTCTGCTGCAGGCGCGCCACGATACCAGAGGACGCCCGGTCGCAAAAGCTGGCAGCTGTTTGAACCAGCGGGAATTTGCGATGCTGCGTTGACCTGTTTGGGGCAGCCCCGTATCATCGCCGCCCGCGGTCGGGGCATAGCGCAGTCTGGTAGCGCATCTGCTTTGGGAGCAGAGGGTCGGGGGTTCAAATCCCTCTGCCCCGACCACTAATTGCTGTCATAATTGCCAGCGTGCGCCCGTAGCTCAACCGGATAGAGCATCGGCCTTTAATTGATAGGAGCCTTTGTCGGGAAACACAACCGGCAAAGTGGATCGCACTGTAACGGGGAACCCTTAACAGGTTGTGCTGATGGCAATCCCGTGGAAACCTTCGGTGTACCCATGCGATGGTGTAAAATCGGCATATGTCGATTCACCACACCAAGGAAAAGGGT
>JAUIEY010000025.1 GCA_030429685.1 Gammaproteobacteria bacterium | reverse complement strand
GTGGCATTCATGTCCAGAATGCTGGCCTTGCGGTTGCCAATCCATGAGTGCACCAGCCAGTCAACGTCCGGGCTGTTGTAGGCAGTAAATGAACCCTCCATCTGGCCGTCCGGTGACGTGAAATAGTCTTCGCCTTCGGTGGAGTGATGACGTTCCACCGGAAAGCGGTCTCGCACGCGGTCAATTATCTTAGTGTGTATGCCCCAGCAGCGTTCCCACGCCTTGGAAACATCCACGTTGGGATTTTCCGCCAGAAACTCCAGAATGGTCTTGGTGTCGGTACGCTTCTCAGCTGCATCGCTCATTTGTAGGGTTCTCCGAAATCAAAGCGGGCCAGAGGATGCGCATTTTACCCCCGCACCGCAATGACCAATATCAATCCGGTAAGACTGTTACAGTAATTGTCTGGACAGCGGTCAAACCGGGCCTTAATTTACGCGACAACGGCATGGACAATGACGTCGACATAGAGCAACTGCGCAGCACCCTGCAACGGCTGGGGGCCGGTGTAGCGCGCCGGCACATTTTTCTGTGCTGCGACCAGCGCAAGCCCAAGTGCAGTTCGCGGGAGGCGAGCCTGGTTTCGTGGGAGTACCTGAAGCGCCGGCTCAAGGAACTGAACCTGACCGGTGCCGGCGGCATTTACCGCACCAAGGCCAACTGCCTGCAATTGTGCCTTGCCGGTCCGGTAGCCCTGGTATATCCGGAGGGCACCTGGTATCGCAACTGCACGCCTGAAGTGCTGGAACGCATCATCCAGGAGCACCTTATTAACGGTGTACCGGTGGCCGACTACCTGATCGCGACACACCCGCTACCCGGCGAGACGCCATAAACCCTGACTCGCGGTGACGCGCCCCTCGGCTTCCAGCTTTATAAGATGAGCCCGCAGCGACAGTTCTGCTACCGGCCAGACCTGGCGCGGCACATCATCGTAGACCCGTTCCAGCAAGTCTTCGACAGATGCCTCGCCCGCTGTGCCAAGGCGGTCGAGCACACGCGCTTCGCGCTGCCGGCGATGACGAAGCAAACGTCGCAGTGCGCGTTGCGGGTCCTGCATCACAGCCCCGTGACCCGGCGCAATACTGTCCAGTGCCAGAGCCTGCACTTTATGCAGCGAAGCCATATATGCGGCCATATCACCGTCCGGTGGCGGGATAACCACCGTCGAGCCCTGCATTACGTGATCGCCGGTGAACAGCATTTTTTCGGCTGCGAGCAAATAGCAAACATGATTAGATGCATGGCCCGGCGTATGCACCGCGCGCAGCTGCACATCATCAAGCTGCAGAATTTCGCCATCGCCGGGTTGGTAGTCAGGGTTGAAACCAGCGTCCTGTTGCGGCACCGCCGGCGGCGGCAGGCCGATTAGCCGGGCAGCGGTATGCTCCGCCAGCAACGCTGCCGCCGGCGAATGATCACGGTGTGTATGGGTAACCACAATAGAACTGATATGGCCGCCCGTCGCGGCAAGGATGGCCTGCACATGGGTCGCGGAATCCGGGCCGGGATCCAGAACCACGCTGCGTTGCTCGCCGAGCACATAGGTGTTGGTGCCGGGTCCGGTCATCGGCCCGCCATTTGGTGCTACCAGGCGCAGCACATGCTCAGCAATCCCAACCGGAACGCCGGGGGTGAACTCAGACATGGTCGGATTCGATTCCAATCTAGCGGCACCCGAAAAAACGTTTACCTCAAGAAAAAGGCCGCCGGATTTTATCCGGCGGCCGCAGATGGTGTCCGACGCCCCGCTAAAACCAGTGCCAGCGACCTGGTTATCCCGACAAGGAGATCGCTAAAGTACTGCAAGCAAGGCGCCAGACATCGTCAGGCAAGCGGCACGGATAAGGTCGGCACCTCATCCCCCGCTGTAAACTGTTCGAGCTGAAATAGCGCGCGATTAACCCGAAACTGCCGTTTTTTGGCTATTTTGGCGGCGTTTCGGCTGAGGGGCCATTATAGCGAAGTGCGCCTGCCACGTCTGCGCAAATTTCTAGCAACAAGCCCCGGATTGGCCTTTCGAGGCCTCGCCGGAGAAGTTAATTTTACGGCTATTGCGGCCAAATTCGCCTAAATGGCGGCTAAAATCGCCAAAATAGTCAAAATGGCCGGCAAACCGGGATTGTTGCACCAAGCGGTAAGTATTGCCGCACACGGGTGTCCTCTGGCCGGTCGCAAAACAATAGTCCTGATCCAGCTCAAATTGCCTCGGGTGCTCGGGCAGGCTGCCGCGGTAGCTGAGCTGCAGCCCGTAGTCCTCGGCAGCGGATTCCGCTGCGGTTAGTCGAAAGACGCGCCAGGTGGCCGAGCTGAAGCGGATCGCGCCGATTTTTTCGCTGACCTGCGGGTCATCAATACGCAGCGGCTCGTCGCTGACCAGGCGTGGCGGTGCCAACCCTGCCGCATCGGCCAGCCGCAAAAAATCTTTCCAGTACAGGGCGCCTGACAGGCATTCGCCATATAACACCGGGTCTGCCGCCAACTCGGCGGGGATACGACGGTCGGCATAGACATCGGAGAAATACATCTCGCCACCGGGTTTCAGCAGCCGGGATACGCTGTTGAAGACGGCCGCTTTGTCAACGGCAAGATTGATTACGCAGTTGGAAACAACCAGATCAAATGATCCCTCGGCAAGATCCAGTTCATGCAGCCGCTCGATATTCCCCTGCAAAAATTCGACGTTGGACTCTGCGAAACCGAAAGCATCAGCATGATAGCCGCGCCAGTTATTAGCGACTTCAAGTTGCGCCGGCGTCATATCGACACCCACAACGCTGCCTGACTCACCCACCAGGCTGGAAAGCAGAAAAGCATCCCGGCCGGCGCCGCAACCCAGATCCAGAACGCGCAGTCCTGCCAGTGCTTCAGGCAAAATCAGACCGCAACCGTAGTAACGTTTCTGCACTTCCGGATGGATCAGTTGCAGAATGTCCGCCACCGGGCCGTCTGGCGCGGCCGAAGTGCAACATGCGGAAGTCTTCAGATCCGCCGAAGATTCAAGCGTCTCACCATAGTACCGTTGCACTTCCTGATGGGTTCGGGATTCAATATCCGTTGTTGTAGTAGTGTGATCGTTCATGCTGCGCCTGTTTTACCGAAGTGCCTGAAGCCCTTTGATGATATTTCCAGCAAACAGTTCGGTATTGGTAATTTTCGGCAAACGACCGAGGGTCGGTGTCGGCAAGCAGCGCATTGCCGCCGCCGCTGGCGCCGCCGCAGCACTGCAACTGAGCGAACTGCTGCTGGCCGCCACGCTTGCGGATGCACAAGTCTGGCCAGGCCCGGTGGTGATTGCGCCCGCCGATGCGGCTGACTCCGACTGGGCCGCAACTCTGCTGCCTGATGCGCAGGTCATTCCGCAACAGGGTGCCAACCTGGGAGAGCGCATCAATTTTGTTGATCGCCAGCTTCGCAAAGCCGGTGCTGTCCGCATTGTCTATGTGGGCACCGACGCACCCGGTCACACGCCGCAGACATATAAAGCGGCGCTGCATGCGCTGGACAGCAACGATGTTGTCTTGCTGCCCGCCCGCGACGGCGGCGTCACCTTGCTGGGTGCATGCAAGCCATGGCCCGACCTCGGCGCCCTGCCTTGGGAAACCGAAGAGCTGTGCGCGGCATTGCTGCGAACCTGCAAAGCCGCGGGTTGCCGCGTTAATGCATTGCCGGCGGGCTATGACGTCGACTATCTGGCTGATTTGCTGGATGCCGCGCCGGCACTGCAGCGCGATCTGCGCCCGACCCGCCGGGCGCTGGCCGACTGGCTGCATGCGCAGCTGAAAATCAGCATCGTTATTCCGGTGCGGCGTGATGCCGACGCGCTAAACGAATTGCTGGAAAAGCTAAGTAAGAACCTGCGTGACGGTGATGAAATTCTGGTGGTGGCGTCCGGGCAGCACGACGATTGTGCCGCGGTATGTCAGCAGCATAATGCCCGCCTGTTGCGGCACGACAGCAGCCGGGGCGCACGCATGAATCGCGGCGCAGCAATTGCCGCAAACCCGGTATTGTGGTTTCTGCATGCCGATGCCGCGCCACCCGCGAGCGCGCTGCAGGACATCTGCCATGCTGTGCAAGGCGGCGCCTGCAGCGGTTTTTTCCGGTTTCGGTTTCGGGGCGCGCGGACCCTGACCAAAGGCCTGCTGGAGAGCTGCATCAACCTCCGCACTCGGCTGGGTATTCCCTATGCAGATCAGGGCCTGTTCATGACCCGGCGCGCATTCGAGGCTGCCGGCGGCTTCGCTGATCAATCGCTGTTTGAAGAAGTTGCCCTGGTACGGGCGCTGCGCGACAGCGGCCGGTTCCGGCGGCTGCCCGCTGCGCTTGGGGTTTCGCCACGACGCTGGGAAAAGGACGGCTGGTGGCAGCGAACACTGCACAACCGGCTGCTGGTGATGGGCTACTGGCTGGGCATTCCGAGCGCCATACTGGCAAAATTTTACCGTCAGGCTGCACCGACAGCCGATCAGCAAAGTCACTAGTTATCGGTCACTGAATGCATGGTTAGCGCACACAACAATGACGACTGGCTGCGGGCGCCAAACGGCGATGCACGCGGCTACATTGAGCCGCACGGGTTGCAGGAACTGTGGTTTCACACCGGCACTGCCTGCAACCTGGCATGCCCGTTCTGTCTGGAAGGCTCCAGGCCGGGCGACACGCGGCTGGACAGAATCAGACTGGAGGACGTGCAGGGCCTGATGCAGGAAGCGGTTGAACTGGGTGTGGAGCAGTTCTCGTTCACCGGCGGCGAGCCTTTTATAGTCCGCGACTTTGTCAACATTCTGCGGTTCGCAGCGGCACTGCGGCCGTGCCTGGTGCTGACCAACGGTACCGATGCATTGCTCAAGCGTTTGCAGCAGATAGCGACGCTGACCGATACGGCACATGCGATCAGCTTTCGCATCAGCATCGACTGGCCGGATGAGCAGCGCCATGACGCAGGCCGGGGCGAAGGCACGTTCAGGCAGTCACTGCAGTCAATGGTCGAATTGCAGCGGCTGGGATTTGGCGTATCACTGGCCCGGCAAATGACGCCGGATGAAGACAGCGCCGCGGTTGATGCGCAGTTTCAGAACTTGCTGCGTGAGGCAGGTTTTGCCGGCGATATTCGCGTCGTCGCGTTTCCCGATTTCGCCACGCCGGGTGCACATCCCGCTGTACCGGTCGTGACCGAAGACTGCATGACCCGCTACCAGACCGAGGCAACTCGCCGCGCCTTTATGTGCGCATTCAGCAAAATGGTGATCAAAACCGGCGGTCGCATGCGGGTCTATGCCTGCACGCTGGTGGATGATGACGAGCGCTACGATCAGGGCGGCAATCTGCGCACGGCCCTGAGCCAGCGAGTCATGCTGGCGCATCACCGCTGCTACTCATGCTTCGCCTACGGCTCTTCCTGCTCGGAACGATAACAACCGGCTCAGGCCGCCGGGCGGTTACTGCTCCGCCTGCGGTTCTTCCTGCAGCGAAAGATAGCGCCTTAGAACGCGACGCTCCGGCGCATAGCCCTCTCGGCTCAGTCGCTGCGCTCCGATTCGCCGCGAAGGCTATCCCCCGCATCGCCGCCTACAACTCGCTGCTTGCTTACGCCGGGAAGAAGTCGATCGGCTTGGTGGTAGTAACCGTGGCGACATCCTTGTCTTCGAAACGGAACAGCTTCACCCGCTGCACCAGCTTGCGCTCCAGGGCTGCATCGCCAAGTTCACTGGAAACCACCTCGCAATCGGTCACGGCGCCATTGGATGCGATTGTCAGCTTCAGCACCAGTTTGCCCTGCAGGGTCGGATCCTTGCGCAGCGCCCGATTGTAAAGGGCAAATATGGCGCCTTTGTTCTTTTCGAACACCAGCTCGATTTCCTCGCGGCTGCGTGACGGCGCACCGCCGCCCTTGACCACGCGCGGTCCGTCGGCGCCAATGCCGGCAACCGGACTCGCAACCCGCGTTGTGTCTCGTCCGGCAAGATCGCCACCACCGGTATTGCGGCTCATGGCAGCAGTATTGATACCGCCGCTGCCCTTGCCGGCCCGGGCAGCAATGACCGAACGCTCAACGCGGGCCGCCGCACCGGCTGCCTTGTTGAGTTGCTTGTCGCCCATGACATTACTGATGGCACTGCTGTCACGCAGGTCTGCCAGTTGCTCGGCAAACGGCAGCAAGCCGGCCTTGGCCGCCTTTTCACGCGCCTTGGCCTGACGCTGCTCGACCACCGGTTCAGGTTTGGGTTGCTGCACCACTTTTTGCGGCTGCTTGACCACTTCCTGCGGCTTTGGTTTCACCACCGGCGGCGGGGGCGGCTTGGGTTTGTCAATCAACAGCCGGGCAAAACGCTGCGGCACTTCTTCGACAGCTGTCGGATCAGGCTCGGGAATCGGCATGAACGGCATCACCAGCCCGAAAACCACAGCAGCAATCAGGAACTGCTGTGCCAGCTTGCGGAAGCGATCGTCCTGCTCCTGCGCCATTTCCCATGGCAATTGAAATGTACGGTAGGTTGCAATCATCGTTATTACCCCGCACTAGCCAGGACCGGAGAATCATCCGGTGCCGCCTGCGTCACCGCCAGCGAGATACGGCCATAATCCGCCGCCGTGCAACTGGCCATAACCTTCTTGAGCAGGTTGTAAGGCAGTTCACGGTCTCCCATGATGGTGACTTCGCGATCTGCGACGCTGGCGTTGTCATCCTTGAGCAAGCGCTTTTCAGTCTGCAGACGCAGCGCGTTTTCCAGGCCGGCAATTACCACGCCGTCCTGCTGCGCCACTTCTTCCATGGTTGCGACCGCTCTGCCCTGCACCAGAATATGCTCATTGGTAATCATGACCACCACGTTTTCGCGAGCTTTTTCCTCGGCATAAGATTCAGGTAGCTGAATATCTTTTGCATTAGGCAGGGTTTCAACTTCCTGCGAATTAACCAGCAGGAAGAACACCAGAATCGTAAAAATGTCCATCAGCGAGATCAGGTTCAGTCCGCCCATGGCTTTACGCTTGTGGTGCTTTTCCATGCGTTTGGCTTTGCGTGACAGCATGTCACTGCCTCCTTAGCGCGACGCTCGCGCCATCACCGGCGCGTCGCCTATGGAAATTTCCGGGAACAGCTCGGCGCGCTGAAACTCGCCGGGCTCTTCAATCCGATAGGTACGCACGGCATCCATAACCTGCACCAGCACTTCGTAATCAATGTCGGACTCCAGCAGCAGAGTGGCCGACAACTGATCAGGAAAGTTGCCCTTGACGCGCTTCAGGTACTCCGTCAAAGCCGGCAGATCGTATTGATCATCAACTTTGGCAAACACCTTCAGCACTCCGGCATTGCGATCGCCGACCTCAATGAGGTCCTGGCGCACAATTACCTCCAATGCAAATTCGGGCTCGTCCTGCTTGGTCACGGTGTCGGCCGTGGGCAGGTTGAGCTCAATCACTGCCATACGCGAGAACACCGCCGTAATCAGCAGGAACGGCACGAGAATGACCATCAGGTTCATAAAGGACGTGATGTTCAACTCGGCCGGTTCATGTTGCCGGCGTTTTCTCCAGCGGCTTCTCATGCGGTTTTGCCCTGCGCCGGCTGACTGCTGCGCGCGTCAAAAATCGTATTGAGAAACTTCACCGATGCCATTTCCAGACTGTCCACCAGTTCGGTGGTTTTGGTCTGCAACAGCGTGTGCACCAGCAGCAGCGGGATCGCCACCATCAGGCCGAATGCGGTGGTATTCATGGCCACCGAAATACTGGCCGACAGCAGATCGGCTTTTTCCGCCGGGTTGGCGCCCGAGACCGCAGTAAACGCGCGGATCAGACCAATGATGGTACCCAGCAGACCCAGCAGGGTAGCGATATTGGCAAAGGTCGCGAGATAGTGGGTGCGCTTTTCCAGCCGCGGCATCACTTCCATCAGGCTTTCTTCCATCGCCTTCTCGACATCGTCGCGACGATTGGCCGATGCACTGCGTTTGAGGCCATAGCCCAGCACGGTCGCAATCGCGGCCTTGGACTTGGCGGTCAGATTTACGGCTTCATTAAATTTGCCGGCCCGCAGATACGGAGTAACCTGCTTCCACAGGCTCTTGCTGCTTAGCGTTGCCCGCGTCAGAAATATCCAACGCTCAACTGCAATGGCAGCACCCATTGCGAACACAATAACGATGGGATACATAAACACCCCGCCGTCGCGAAAAAAGCTAACTATGCTGCTGTAGATTTCCATGGCTCTCGCCTCCTGACAAAAACAACTAACCCAATAAAAAACGTTTCACTTTCCGTTTTGCACAAGCTGTGCTGGTCGGCACCAGAAATTATTCACCAGCCCCATTTCCGTACAGCTGATCGAAATAACGCACTTCCCGCTGAAAAACTTCCCTGTCTATCGGCGCCAGTACCTCATCGAGCAGGCTGTTAACCGGCTTGCCGGACAACTCGCCGATGCCCGATTCCTGCCAGGGCACGATGTACATCACCCGCGGCAACTCCTGGTTGCCGGTAATGGCCGTTGCATCGAGCTGCAGGCGGTCAAGCTGGCCCGCGGCCTTGCGTTCTGTCTGCGCATCCGGGGCCGGTTCTGCCGCCATTACCACCCCATTTAAGCTCTGCAGCAGGGCAAATGCTGCGATGGCCGTCAGCTTTTTCATCACAAAGTCTCCGTGGCATTGGCCGTTTTCGGCGCGTCGCCAATGCGGCGTTGCAAATCGGCTATCCAGCGCTGCACGCCGGCGGTTTCCGTCTCGGTGGCAAAATCCGCGGCTGCCGCCAGATCGTGATAGCGCTGGTAATGGTTTACTGCTGCATCGAGATCCTGCAGGTACAGGTCATACAGCACGCCGAGGTTGTACCAGGCATTGGGGTAATCCGGGTTTACCCGAGTGGCTTCCAGCCAGGCCTGCTCGGCGGCCGCGAATTCACCCTGTTGCCGCCTGATCAGTCCCAGACGGTTGAGCGCATAGACATTGCCGGCATCGACTTCGATGGCATGCTGCAACAAGCGAACAGCGGCCTCGTTGTCACCGCGCTGTGCCACCACAATGGCCAGATTGACGTAGGCATTGGCGTAGCCCGGATACTCGGTAACAAAGCTCTGCAATGCAGCCTCTGCCTGCTCATAGTTGCCGGCCTGCAATGCACTGACGGCCTTGCGATAGTCGCGCTGGGCGCGCGCCGGGGCCTGAACCCGCGGCGTATCGGCAGCGCTGTTGGCGGCCTGCATCAGCGAACCCACCGAACAGCCGCCGAGCATCGCGGGCAACAGTACACACAAGACTGTCAGCTTCTTATAAAAGGGTCGCAACATGCTCTTCTGCCTTTTCGTATTTGGCGAAGCGCGCCGGCATTAATTCCGCCAGTCGCGCAAAACTGCGGGCCACCCAGTCGTCGTATACACCTTCGACGGATCGTGCGGCGTTCAGCGTGAACAGCTCTATGGCCTTCTCTTCAAACGGGAAGGCCTGCTCCTCGAGCAGAATCTCGTACTGTTCGAGTTCATCTTCGTTCAGGTCGGGCGGCCGTTCGGAGTCCATCAGACTGCTCCCCAGCAGCTGATACAGCTCGGCAATGCGGTAGGTGGATTCGGTGGTTACGTCAGCCACACCGTATGCGGCGGCGGCATCGTAGGCTTGCAGCGCCGCCTCCATGCGCTTTTTCTTCAGCTTGAGGCTGTCTGTCAGCGGCGCCTTGAGCTCCACCGCCACAAAGGCCAGTCGCGCCGGTTCAGCCAGTTCCAGCGTGGCGCGCGCTGCCAGCGTCCGGGTGCGTTCGCTGCGCTGGCTGCCGGCCTGGGCATCTGCATCAATAATATTCTGCAGCCAGTCGCTGCGATCCCGCAGATCACCGGCTTCGCGCGCCAGGTCGGCCAGCCGCAGCCGCACTTCCATGGATTCCGCCAGCGGTTGCGGGAAGCGCGCCACAAAATCCTTCCAGACACGTCTGGCAGCAGCGAGGTCAGTTGATTTCTCATACAATTCCGCTGCGCTCCAGAGCGCTTCCCGGTGCAGTTCACCATCCGCCGACGCCATGGTGGCAATGGCCTCGTATTCGCGTGCCGACTCCCGGGCGCGACCCGCCTGCTGGTATGCAACCGCCAGCTTCTGCGTTACCTCGTCGTTGCGCTGCGGATCCTTGTATCCGGCCCGGTAGTGACTCAGTACATCAATGGCCTGTTCCCATTGCTCGCTGTTGATTAGCAAAGTGGCTGCATCAAACACGGCGTTGCCCTTAATATCCGACAACGGCGCCGCGCTCTCGATACGCAGGTAACCGGCGACAGCGCCGCTCACATCACCACCGGCCTGGGCTGTTTCCGCCTGCCGGTAGATGGCAGCAGCGATGCGATCATCCAGTGCGGCGCCGCTAAGCTCCTTGTTGCCACCCAGCGTCCGCAACTCACCATAGGCTCGTTCGGCGCGGGCGAAATGCTGCAGATCAAACAGACTGTGGGCGGCAACCGTCCATGCAACACGACGCAGCTCCGGATCCCGGACCTGCTCACGGCGGAGCAATTCGCCGGCTACCACGGCCGCCGCATCGAATTCAGCCGCCGCAAAGTAGTTCTCGGCGGCTTTGGTCAGCACCGGGCCGGCCTGTTCATGCTGCGGAAAGGCAGTGGCAAAACGCAGCGATTCGCTGAGCTGGCGGGCTTGCCAGGCCTCATATTCAGTGCCCTGCAGGGTGGCCAGATGTTCGCGGGAGGCCAGTAGCGCCGCATAACCCGCTTCGGCCGAGCGTGCATAACCGGGATAGTGATATGCCGCACGCAGGTAATAGTAGTTGGCATCGGCAAACTGCCGCGACTCAGTCAGGATCTCGCCCAACAGGAAACTGCGTTGCGCGGAATCGGGATCGTCAGGGAAGTAGTCGAGAAACCGTTTGTACCAGCCCGCTGCCCGCGCATAGGCCGCCGGTTTGCTGGTCTTCTGCGCTTCCGCATGATCGTGCTGCGCAAGATCGCTGAGATTTTGTTTCAGCGCCGTAATCACTTCGCTGCGTTCGGTCGGTTGATGAAACGACCAGTAGTCACGATCCAGCCCGTAGGCATTGACAAAATCTTCTTTGGCGCTCAGAACCAGGCTCGGAAAGCGTCCGGCACGATAGGCAGCAATGGCGCGCGTGGAAATGGCCGGCGCCTGCACATGGAAGGGTTCGCGCTTGACGAAGCCCTCATAGGTAGCCGCGGCATCGAGGTAGCGCTCTTTGTCCAGATACAGGTCACCCAGGCTGTTGTAGAGCAGCCAGGCGGAATCGCCGCGCTGCCGCGCCGTCAGGTACGCATCAATCGTGTCGGGGCCGTCCAGATAGGAAAAACTCAGGCTCAGCACCCTGAGCGTATCGTCAAGCAATTCGCGCTCCGGACGACTCAGCTTGTCGGTCAGCGTCAGTTCAGAAGCATCCGGCCCCTGCTGCACGGCAGCCGCCGCAAGCCGCAGATTCAGCAGATCCAGAAACGCATTGATGCCGGCGTCATACTCGGCCTGCTTGAACTGTGTCCAGCCATATTTGTACAGCGACTGCTGGTAGTACGCGGAAGCATTTTCGAAACGCAGTACCGCAGCAAAGGCTTCGCCGGCTTCGTAATACTGCTTGCGGGCAAACAGCATTTCGCCGCGACGAAATTCCGCTTCGTCGAGGTAACTGCTCTGCGGATATTCCGCCACCAGCCGATCCAGCACCGGCAGCGCATCTTCCGGCCGGCCGGCGCTTTCATAGGCCCGCGCCAGCTGATACATCACGCGGTCGGCCTTGCCATAGCCCTCATATTTGTCGAGCAGTTGTTCGTAAAGGCGGATGGCATCCTCGTGAAAGGCCATCGCTGCTGCGTAAGCCGGGTCATCAATGTTGGCGGCCTCGCCTGCTTCGAGGTTCAGGTCACCGAGCCGGCGCATCGCCTCAAGGCGGGTCTCCGGGTCGCCTTCCGGTAATTCCAGGTAACGCCGGTATTGCTCGAGCACGGTGCGGTTGTCGACCTCCAGCGGCGTCGCGTCCGGGATTATTACTGCGCGTTCCTGCAGTGACTCAATGGTTTCGACATCGCTGAGCCGGTCGCCAGCGCCGCCGGCGAACGGATTCAGCCAGCCCACCATGGCGAGTTTGATGAACACTGACGCGGCCATGCTATTGGCCCTCACTGTTCATGGCGGCCAGACGATCGTAGATGGATGCCAGCGCGAACCGCGCCTGGGCGCGATATGTCAGCAGCCGCTGCTTCTGGCCGTTGAGCTCACCAAGGGCAAGCTCATTCAGATAGTCTTCGTAGTCACGCATGGCGACTGCGAGCCGGGCACGACTGCTGTCGAGCCGTCCCTGCAGTCGCTGAATGCGGGCGGCAAAGCTGTCGACGGTTCCGTCCAGCGACGTCGTTGCGCTATTCACCGAGGCGAAGCTCGCATCCGTCTGGGCCAGCAATTGCGCCAGTTGCGCATTGCGCTGTTGCTGCTGCCACAGGCGCAGCTTGTAGTCGCGATCCATGTTCCATTGCAGCAGGCCTTTGAGCACACGGTGCTTGTGGGCCTGCTCGGCGTGTTCGGCACGCGCCAGCGCCGGATTACTCTCCAGCGCGACCAGTCGCTGCCATGCGTCCAGTTCATCCGCGGTTGCCAGCGCCACAATGTCACGTTCCTGTGCAGCCTGACGGGTGCGCGCAACAATTGCCGCATAGGAACCGCGCAGGGCAGCCTGATCGAATTCCGTCATGCGCGCCTGGAGTTCCGGCAACCGCTCGGCATAGGCGATCTCGCGGGTAGCCAGCATGTCACGATAGGCATCGAGCTTGTCGCTCCAGTTGCCCAGGTGCCGGTCGAGCTGCACCAGATCACGATAACTTTTCAGCGCTTCATGGAAGCGATGATCAGCAATGGTAAAAAACAGGTAACGCGAACGTTCATCATCAGGCAGTTTGGCGAGCTGCCAGTACCAGCCTTCGACCTGCGACTCGTCATCGGTCAGCAGGCTGTTGATCAGGCGGCCTTCATCGGCATCAACGATGGCGCTGTCGAGACGGTTCAATTCGACCGCGTAAATATCGAGAGCGCGCGCATAGTGGTCCGCGGCCTGCGGTTCGGCGCCCAGTTGGGCAAACGCATAGGGAATAGCGAGCAGTGATTCCTGCACCGCACTGTCCAGCAGATCCCGGCTGCCAAGCTCCAGCCACGCTGCCAGGGCGGCCTGATAATTCTGTTCCGCCGACCAGGCCCAGCCGGCACCAAGCAGCGCCTTGGCCGAGAACGGTCCGTTCAGGCGCACGCGCTGCAATACCGGTTTGGCATCGCCCTCCAGTTCGGCCTGCAGGTAGGCGAAACCGAGCGCAACATTGGCGCGGTCACGCAACGCGCGCAACTCTTCAGTCGGAGCGAGCATGGTGCCGATACGGTCCAGTAAGCGGGCGCCCAGCTGCAGTTCACCCAGCCTGACCAGCGCAACACCTGTGTTGTAGCTGGCAAATGCCGCCCAGTCCTCGGTCCCGCTGAAGGCCTCCAGCAACTGCACGGCATCGGCAAAGCGGCCCTGGTCCATGTACAGGCGCGCCAGCAGATCAAAGCGTTCGGCTTCCAGTTCCGTGGGTAATGCCGCGGATATGCTTTCCAGCGCCTGCTCTGCTGCGGTGAGGTAACCGCGCTGATAGCGCACCTTGCCGAGATAGAACCAGGCGCGGTTGCGCACGGCCGGATCGTCCGTCACTGCCAGCAGATTTTCGAAAACTTTACCGGCTTCGACATGCTGACCCCACGAAAGCAGCAAACCACCACGCAGCAATTCAGCATCGTAGGCATGGTGATCAACGCGCTGTTGCGATTGCGCAGTAACCAAGTGTGACAGTGCGGTGAAATGCTCCTGCTGGAAAAAGTGAAACAGCACTTCACCATAGTGCGGGTCGCGCACCACCGTGCCGTCCTGAGCGGCAGCAGCAGCCGGACCCGCGTAACACAGCAAAACTGCTGCCGCGGCAGCCGTCCGCAGAGCCGTTTGTAAAAGCGTGACAATCACCCGGTAAGTCCTATTCCCATTCGCGGACAACAAACTCGGGCTGCAGCTTGCTGGCGCGGTCAGATATGCGCAGCTCGACAAATTTGGCGCCGATGGCCTTGTCAAACGTCAGCGTCGCCCCGCGACGATAATCCCGTTCATGCGGGCCTTCGCCCGTGAATACGGCAACCAGCTCGTGCTCGCCGACTTTGAGATTGCCCTGAAAAATCTGGTGCACACCGCCGCGATGCAAGGCTTTGACTTCGCGTTCGGTGTACAGGTAATTGCTGACGTCCTTGCCATTCAGAGTCAGCTCAATGGAATCGAGGGCAAAGTATTCCCCCACATCCATGGACACAAAAACCGACACCTGGGTATTAGCGGGGTACAGCAGCTCTTCCTCAAGCACGAACAGTTCGCGATTGAGCTCGAGCACGGCCTTTTTCAGCGACTGGGTTTGCTGATCAAGTGCCGCCATGCCGCCTGCTGCCGCGAGCGGCTCGCTGGCCGCAATTGGCCCTGCCAGGGCGACTACTAGTACGCCGATGACGACGCGTGGGATTTGCCTGAACATGTCTATGTCACCTTTGGAATATTCATCGTTTCACTCGGCCAGCAGCGCCGCCACGTCCGCCTGCAGTTGTCGGGCGGTTTCCGCCTTGGCGCCCTGACGCACCGAATGCACCGTGCCCGCGCGATCAATTACCAGTGTCACGGGCAGGCGAGCCAGGTCGTAGTCACGACTGACTTGCTGGCGGGCATCCAGCAACAGGGGAAAATCTATGGACTGCTCTTCCAGCAGCTCGCGCGCGTGTTCCGGGTCACCTTCGACATCAACAGCCAGCACCTGAATATCAGCTCCGGCATGCCGGGCTTGCAGTTCATTTAACAATGGCAGCAGGTTGTTGCATTTGCCGCACCAGTCGGAACGGAAACTCAGCACGACTACCTGACTGCGGAATTCGCTGATGCGAATGTTGCCGTGCCGGGCACTGCGCAAGGCGAAATCAGGCGCGACGGCGCCAACTAAATCATCGGGTGAGGCGTTAACGGGCAACGCAAATAACAACATCGTCAGCGCAGCAACGCGACTGCCACACCGCAGCGCTGCATGCAGACGCAACTTGTCTGTCAGAGGCTTCATTTCCCGCACACCCAAGCAACAACGCGCTGTTTACGGCCGCCCGACCGTCTCGCGCACTGTGTAATGGTCGCAGGGATACCGCCCTATTCCTGTGACGCCGGTCACGCTTCGGAGCGGGTTATGGAAAGGAATCGGGTCCGCAGGCCCCGGTTTCCGGCGCCTGCGGACCAGCTGGCGGTATCAGTCGCCGAACTGCACCCGGAACCCGCCGTAGAACTGGCTGCCCGGTGTGTTGTAGGCAAATACTTCTTCGTAGTCCTCATCAAAGGCATTGGTGCCGCGCAGGAAAACGCTGAGGTTGTCGCTGAGCCGGGCCTCCGCGGTAATGCCCACCAGCCAGTAGTGATTGAGTTTTTCAATCAGCGCCGGGAATGCGACGAAATGCTGGTCAGTGCGCGAACCACCGTAATCGGCGGTTACGGTCAGGCGCAGTCTGTCATCGGCAGAATTCAGATTGGCCCATACTCCGCCACTGTGACGCGGCGTGCGGTATTCACGAATTGCAGTGCCGGTCCCGTCTTTTTGTGTCGAACTGAGCAGGGTGTAACTGAGTCCGGCTGCAAATCGTCGGTTCGGCGTCCAGGTAGACGCCAGCTCCAGGCCATTGCGACGGCTTTTTCCCGACCGATTAACGGCGGTAAACATTCCGGAGCCGCCGTCAAAAAAGAAACCGTCTATCTCATCCCGCAAATCCTGGTGAAATACCGTCAGCTCTGTCTGCAGTTTGCCGGCGG
>JAUIEY010000024.1 GCA_030429685.1 Gammaproteobacteria bacterium | reverse complement strand
GCCGCCGGTGCCGCCTGCCATGATCAATATCGGCGCCAGGCTCATTTTGCGCGCCTCCGGTTAGCCTTGCCGGTGCGGGCACGCTGCGGTTTAACGCCGGCCCGGTTCTCCATGTCTATACGCAACAGCAAGGCAAGCGCCGCAATGGTGATGATCAGGCTGCTGCGGCCATAACTGATCAGGGGCAAAGTCAGACCCTTGGTCGGCAGCACGCCCATGTTTACGCCGATGTTGATGAACACCTGCACGCCCTGCCAGATGGCAATACCGAAAGCCAGATAGGCCTGGTAATAACGATCGCGGGCTGCGGCATCGTTGGCAATCTGCACTGCCCGCCACACCAGCAGCGCGAATAAACCGATAAGCACAACGGTACCCAGTACGCCGAACTCTTCGGCGAATACCGCAAACACGAAATCAGTATGCGCCTCCGGCAAAAAGAACAGTTTCTGCACACTGTTGCCCAGACCGGCACCCAGCCATTCACCGCTGCCGATGGCTATCAGCGATTGCACCAGCTGAAAACCCGAACCGTACGGGTCGGCAAACGGATCCGTGAACCCGGTGATGCGCTGGAAACGGTACGGCGAGGCCAGCGCCAGCGCGACCAGCCCACAAACCACCAGCACACACATGCCGATGAAGTAACGCCATGGCGCACCAGCCACGAACAGCACAGCCAGAACAATGGTCAGCATGACAAAGGTAGCGCCGAAGTCAGGCTCGGCCAGCAGCAGCGCGCATACCAGCGCCATCAGGCTCATGGGTTTGGCCACCTCGATAAAACTGGTGTGCAGGCTGTTGCGATGCCGGACCGCGTAGCCCGACATGTACATCAGCACCATCAGGCGAGCCGGTTCGGATACCTGCAGATTGATGCCGCCGACGCTGATCCAGCGCGTGGCACCGTTAACCTCGCGGCCTATGCCCGGCACCAGCACCAGTGCCAGCAAAAACAACGCTGCCAGCAGCAGGAACGGACCGAGTTTTTCCCAGTAATCAGTCGGCGTATTAATCACAACGAAAGCACAGACCAGCCCGGCAGCAACCGCAACCAGTTGCTGCACCAGGTAGTAAAAAGGTCGGCCCATGGAGTTTTCGGCGATGGAAATAGACGCCGACGTCAGCATCACCAGACCGATGCCCAGTAACACGATCATCAGCGCCAGCAGACTCCAGTTCACATCACTGAGCCGCACTCCCGAACGCGAACTCATGGCTGCTGCTCCATGACCGCAGCGGCGAATTGCTCGCCGCGCTCGGCGTAATTGCGAAACATGTCCAGGCTGCTGCATGCCGGTGCCAGCAACACGGCGTCGCCGGGCCGGGCATGCTGCGCGGCCAGCGCCACCGCCTGCTGCATGTCATCTGCCAGCAGGGTTTCACACACACCGCGCAGGCGCTCGACGAACAGGTCGCGATCCTTGCCGAGCAAAATAACGAGGACGTCCCTGTCCTCCAGAGAAAGAGCCAGATCCTTTAGCTCCGCACCCTTGGCATCTCCGCCTGCTATCAGCACCAGTCGGCCCGCGGACTCACTTATTAATGAGTCGATGCTGGCCATGGCAGCGGCTTCGTTGGTCGCTTTGGAATCATCTATCCATACGATTCCGTCATCACTGGCAACCCGCTGCATCCGGTGAGGAAGGCCCGGAAACACCTGCGCACCCGCGACCAATCCGTCGAGAGGCAGTTCCAACGTATCGGCGATAGCAAACGCGGCCAGCGCGTTTTGCAGGTTATGCCGGCCTGCAATCTGCAGGCTCGCCGTCGGCATAACGGCAGAAGCACCCCGGGCAATCCATTGCCCGTCATCCCTGCGGACGACCCCCCAGTCCCTGGGGGCAGGTGTACCCAGTGTGAATCCCACCTGCAGCGCACAGGACTCTGCACCACTGGCTGCAGGCGGGTCATCACGATTAACAATGGCAACCCGGCAGTTTCGATAGATACGCGCCTTGGCCTGGCCGTAGGCGACCATGTCGCCATGGTGATCCAGATGATCGGCCGACAGGTTCAGCACTACCGCCGCATGCAACGGCAAATCGCCGCTGCGTTCGAGCTGAAAACTGGACAACTCCAGCACATAGACTTCCGCGTCTGTCGTCAGCAAATCCAGCGCAGCCTCACCCAGGTTGCCGCCCACAGCGGCATGCAACCCACTGGCTTTGAGCATCTGCCCGACCATGCTGGTTACCGTGCTCTTGCCGTTGGAGCCGGTAATCCCAATGACCGGCTGGTTGCATTCGCTGACAAACAGGTCAATGTCACTCAGCACCGGGAGGCTCTCCGCTGCCGCGGCCGACAGGAGCGGCAAATCAAGCGGCAGGCCGGGTGACACAATGATTTCGGAAACGCCGTGCGGTATCGAGTGCGGCAGATCGCCGCAGCGCAACTCGGCGTCGGGCAGCAAAGCACGAATCTGTTCTGCCGCAGGCGGCTGTTCACGACTGTCGGCAAAAACAGCGGCGATGCCATTGCGTGCACACCATGCGGCCACCGAACAACCGGTCACGCCCATGCCTAGCACCAGCAACTTGCGCGCGGTCCGGATTTGACGACTGGCTTCCATTGCGCTGCTGCTCCGCCTAGCGAATCTTCAGGCTGGCGAGACCGACCAGCACCAGAATGACGGTAATGATCCAGAAGCGCACGATGACTTTAGGCTCTGCCCAGCCCTTGAGTTCATAGTGATGATGCAGCGGCGCCATTTTGAATACGCGCTTGCCGGTCAGCTTGAACGAAGCCACCTGGATAATCACCGAAACAGTCTCGATGACAAACAGGCCGCCCATGATGGCCAGCACCAGTTCCTGACGCACGATTACCGCAACTGTGCCGAGTGCGGCGCCCAGCGCCAGCGCGCCGATGTCGCCCATGAACACCTGCGCCGGATAGGTGTTGAACCAGAGAAACCCCAGCCCGGCACCGCTCAGGGCCGCACAGAAAACCATCATTTCACCGGCACCGGCGACATACGGAATGCCGAGGTAATCGGCAAAAATCACATTGCCGGCAACATAGGAAAATATACCCAGCGCACCACCGACCAGCACCGACGGCATCACTGCCAGTCCGTCCAGGCCGTCCGTCAGGTTGACTGCGTTGCTGGTGCCAACAATGACCAGATAGGTAAGCAGCATAAAGCCCGCACCCAGCGGAATCGCCAGATCCTTGAAATAAGGAATCAGCAGAGACGTCTCCACCGGCGAGTCGGCAAGCCGGTACAAAGTCACCGCCGCCACCAGGCCGACCACGGATTGCGCCAGAAATTTCCAGCGCGCCGGCATACCCTCCGGGTCGCGCAGTATCAGTTTGCGGTAGTCATCGATCCAGCCGATTACACCGAATCCGGTGGTTACACCGAGCACGATCCAGACGTAGGCACTGCTGAGGTCAGCCCACAGCAACGTACTGATTACAATAGCAGCCAGTATCAGCGCGCCGCCCATGGTTGGTGTGCCGGTTTTCGGCAGGTGACTCTCGGGGCCATCGGTACGCACCGTCTGGCCGATCTGCCGGGTAATCAAACGGCGAATCAGCACCGGCCCGAGCACGAAAGACATGATCAGCGCGGTCAGCGCACCCATGATGGCGCGCAGGGTTATATAAGTGAATGCATTGAACCCGGAATACAGTTGCGTCAGGTAGTCCGCCAGATAAAGCAACATGTTTCAGTCCTCTCCCTTGCCGGCTGCCGCCGCTTCAGCTGCTGCGGTCTCCAGCGACGCCACCAGCCGGTCCAGACCCATAAAACGCGATGCCTTGATCAGCACATTGCGACCGCGGATCAACTCGTCACGCAACGCCGCTTCCAGTTCTGCCTGGGATTTGAACCAGCGCGCACCGGGGCCAAACCCGGCACCGATTTCCTTGCCCAGTTCGCCGATACACAGCAGGCCGGCCGCACCGGATTCACGCGCCAGCCGCCCGGTTTCCTGATGCAGTTCGACGGCATCCTCACCCAACTCGCCCATGTCACCCAGCAACAGCCACGCTTCTCCTTTGAACTCCGCCATGGCGGCAATGGCTGCCGCTACTGAGTCCGGGTTGGCGTTATAGCTATCGTCAAAAATCATCGCTCCTGCCGGACCGCGAAAAGCGCGCAACCGGCCTGGCACGTTCTGCGCCATTGCCAGTCCCGCCCTGACATGCTCGAGGGTGGCGCCGGCTGCCATGGCCGCAGCAGCGGCAGCGAGTGCATTGACGACGTTGTGCCGGCCGGCCAGCGGCAGTACCACCGCCACAGCGCCGGCGGGACAGTGCAACTCAAAACCAGGGCGCCCCTTGCGCACCACCGGCTGAATATTGTCGGCCCGGTAGTCAGCTGCGGCTGACAAACCAAAACTGACGATGCGCGCCGCCGCGGCACGCTGCTGCCAGCGAGTGAAAAATACGTCATCGTGATTCAGCACTGCAGTGCCGGTCGCCGCGAGCTTGTCGAGCATTTCGCCCTTGGTCCGGGCGACGGTTTCGATGCTGCCGAAACCTTCTATGTGTGCGCGCGCTACATTGGTAATCACTGCAACGTCCGGCAGGGCAATGTCCGCCAGCAGGCTGATATCACCCGGCTGACTCGCGCCCATCTCGACCACCGCAACGTTGTGCTGATCGCGCAGCCGCAACAGCGTGAGCGGCAAACCGATCTCATTATTAAAATTTCCCGCGGTAGCCAGCACCGCTTCGTCGGCAAAAGCGACACGGCAAATGCCGGCGGTCAGCTCTTTGACAGTGGTTTTGCCGTTGCTGCCAGTAATGCCGATCAGGCTGACACCGCGGCGTTTACGCCATTCGCGCGCAAAGTCAGCAAGTGCGATGCGGGTATCGCTGACGGCAATACGCGGCAGTTCGGTCGCAACCGGCTGGTCAACCACGGCACCGGCGGCACCCAGCTCCGCAGCCTGAGCAACGAATTCAGCTGCATTGAAGCGCGCGCCGCGCAAAGCAAAGAACACCTCGCCCTGGCCAAGGGTGCGAGTGTCCGTGCTGACCGCACTAAAGGGCGCGTCGGCACCGTGCAGGGTACCGCCGACTATGGCGCTGAGATCCGTCAGGGTGGTCATCATGATGCGGCTCCCTGCAGATAACCGGTGGCCACGGCAATGTCCGAGAACTGCAGCCGCTGATCACCGATAAGCTGATAGTCCTCACTGCCTTTGCCGGCGATTAGCACCGCATCATTGGCGGCGGCAGAATCCAGTGCAAAGCGAATGGCGGCAGCCCGGTCGAGCTCGACATGCACTTCGGCTGGCGCAGTCAGGCCGGCGCAGACAGCATCAACAATCGCCTGCGGGTCTTCACGACGCGGGTTGTCGCTGGTCACGACAACGCAATCTGCAAATTGCTCGGCGATCGCGGCCATCTGGGCTCGCTTGCCCTGGTCGCGCTCACCGCCGCAACCGAACACCACCCAGACGCGTCCGTCGCAGTGCTCACGAACAGCCTGCAGTGCTTTGCCAAGCGCATCGGGTGTGTGCGCAAAATCCACCACCGCCAGCGGTCGGTCCTGCCCACGCACCACCTGCATGCGGCCGGGCGGTGCAGCACAATGACTCAGCGCGCCGACCACTGCATCGAGAGCAAAGCCCTGGGCCAGCAAAATCCCGGCCGCCACCAGCAGGTTTTCGGCGTTGAATGCGCCCCACATCGGACTGACCAGTTCGGCGGTGCCGAAATCGCCGCTAAAGCGCAGCCGCAGACCGGCAGGACCGGTTGCCAGCAATTCAGCTCGCAGGCGCGCCCGGCTCGCTGCGTCAGCATTGCCCAGCGCAACACTGATCAGGTCAATGTTGTTGTCCAGACTGGCAGCCAGTTCCCTGCCAAAGTTGTCGCCAATATTCACCACCGCGGATTCCAGACCGCTGCGGCGAAACAGTGTCGCCTTAGCGCGACCGTACGCCGCCATGTCGCCGTGATAATCGAGATGGTCGCGGCTCAGGTTGGTAAATGCAGCGGAACGAATATGCACGCCGTCAATGCGACCCTGATCAAGACCGTGTGACGAAACTTCCATGACCACGCATGCGGCACCCTGCGCCGCCAGCTCCCGCAAGCGACGGTGCACCGTGATACACGGCGGGGTTGTCAGTTGTGTGTCGGCCAGGCGATCGCCGATGCCGTATCCCAGCGTACCCATGTAGGCTGCCTGCTGACCCAGTCGCTGCAACGCATGTGCCGCCAGCCAGGCTGTGGTGGTCTTGCCATTGGTACCGGTCACTCCGGTAACACGCAATTGCACGGAAGGCTGGCCAAAAAAGCGATCGGCAATTTCACCCACCTGCGCGCCGAGCCCGGCAACGCGCAGACCGACAACGTCATCCGGCAGTTCCGGCTCGGCAATGGCAGCACCCGGCTCCCATGCCACCACGGCGGGCTTGGCGCCAAGCGCCTTGTCGAGGTGGTCGAGGCCATGCCCGTTGTAACCCTGACAGGCCAGAAACAATCCACCCGCGGCCACGTTCGCACTATGCGTGGTGATATCACTGACGCGAATATCGGCATGGGCAGCATCCAGCCCGCTGAATAGCTGCCCCAGACGGGCCTGACTGTCGGCCACCGACATCATTCGCGTACTGCCACTGTCAGTCCCTGCCCGTCACCCTGCTGGTCGCGCAACGCATCGGGCGGAATCGCAAGAATGCGCGCAGCACCGGCAACGATGCTGGAGAAAACCGGCGCTGCGACCTTGCCACCATAGTATTCACCGGCATTCGGCTCATCGATCACAACCACCACCGCAAGCTGCGGATTGCTGGCGGGCGCCAGCCCGGCAAATATTGATGTGTAGCGGTCTTCCGAATAACCACCGCTGGTGAATTTGAGGGTTGTACCGGTTTTGCCGGCTACCCGATAGCCGGGAACCGCGGCACGCCAGCCGGTACCGTCCGGCGCGATCACCTGCTCCATCAATGCCAGCACGCTGTCAGCATTCTTTTCGCTGATGATCCGCCGCGGTATCGGCGGCTGATTCAGGCGCAGCAGTGAAACCGGGCGTTGCAGTCCGCGTGCGCCCAATACGGCGTATGCCTGCGCCAGTTGCAGCGGGGTAACGGACAGGCCGTAACCGTAGGCAAGCGTTGCCTGACTGAGCGGTCGCCAGTTGCCGAAATGACTAAGCAGGCCGGCCGATTCGCCCGGAAATCCACTGTCCGTCGGCGAGCCCAGGCCAAAATCCGCCAGTACCTGCCAGAGCTGATCCGGCTGCAGTGACAGGGCAATTTTGGATGCACCAACATTGCTCGACTTGGCAAGAATGGTGCCCAGCCCGATGCGACCGAGATTCTCGTCATCCTCGATTTTTTTTGCCCCGACCTGAATATAGCCCGGACTGGTATCAATGCGACTGTCGCTAGTGTAGATGCCGGATTCCAGTGCCGCCGCGACCACCAGTGGTTTAAAACTGGATCCCGGCTCAAAGATGTCGGTTATTGCACGATTGCGGTAACGGTTAGCGCGCAGCTGCGCACGGTCATTGGGGTTGTAGCTGGGCTGGTTTACCAGCGCCAGCACTTCACCGCTGCTCACGTCCACCACGACCGCCGAACCGCTCTTGGCCTGGTGCTGCCGCACCGCCTTTTTAAGCTCGCGATAGGCCAGGTACTGGATGCGCAGATCAATGCTGGTAACAATATCCTGCCCCGGCTGCGGCGCCGCAATGCGTTCAATGTCATCGACCGAGCGGCCATATCGATCAATGAGCACACGCTTTTTGCCGGGCCGGTCAGCCAGCCGGTGATCAAATGCCAGCTCGACCCCCTCCTGACCGACGTCGTCAATGTCGGTAAAACCGATCAGGTGACCAGTAACTTCCGCGGCCGGGTAGTAACGATGGTATTCGCGTTCCAGACGAACACCGGCAATGTTTGCCTCGGCAATGCGTGCCGCCTCGGCCGGGTTCATGTGCCGTTTTAGATACAGGAAATTGCGTTGCGCATTGCGGCTTAAGCGGGCGCTCAACTGCTCGCGATTCACGCCAAGCAGGCGCGCCAGTTGCGGAATCTGCTCGGTTGCAGCGAGCAACTCGCCGGGGTCCACCACGACACTATCCACCGGTGTACTGACTGCCAGTGCCTCGCCGTTGCGGTCGGTGATAGTGCCGCGATGTGCTGCCAAATTAATGGTGCGAACCTGCCGTTTGGCCGCCTGGCTGTGCAGGAAATCCTGCTCCACCACCTGCAGGTGCACCGCCCGGCCCAGCAGCAGCAGCGCGCCCAACGCCAGCACGCCGAGCGCAAAGTGGCTGCGGCCGCTGAATATTTTCTGCGTATCACGCTTGCTGAGGCGCCGCCTTCTCACAGACCGCCCCTCATTGCCGTATCACCTCGATCTCCGCAGCCGAGGGCATGCGCATGCTCATTTTCTTGCGTGCCAGTTCCTCTACCCTCGCATGACCCGACCAGGCGCTTTGCTCTATCTGCAACCTGCCCCATTCCACTTCCAAAGCATCACGTTCGGCAGTCAGCTTCTGCAGCAGCACAAATTGCCGCCGGCTTTCGTGACGGGCATACACGGACGCAATGGCTGACACAATTACCGCGCACCCCAGCACGACCACTGTCACCAATTGCCGCCGGCTGATGTTCATCGGCATCTGACACCCGTTCTGAGTACCGCGCTGCGGGCACGCGGATTGCGTTCGGCTTCGGCAGCCGTCGGGCGGATCGCGCCGCCGGCAATAGTCATGCGCGGCTGCGCCGCGTCAGGAATTACAGGCAATCGCGCCAGTTCCGGATCTACCCGGGAATTGTCACGCAGAAAACGTTTCACCAGCCGGTCTTCCAGCGAGTGAAAGCTGATGATGCACAGCCGGCCGTTGAGCCGCAGCACAGCTAATACGTTACCCAGAAAAGACTGCAATTCGCCAAGCTCATTATTTATATGTATCCGCACCGCCTGAAATGTCTTGGTGGCCGGGTGCTTCCCTTTCCCCCGCCGCGGCATGACGTGTTCTATAAGTTCCGCCAGCTGCCGTGTTCGGCTTATTCTTTGTTGCGTTCTTGCGTTGCAGATGGCCCGCGCGATCCTTCGCGCGTTACGTTCCTCTCCATAGCGGGCAATTACCCTGGCCATATCTTTTTCGGCGGCGCTGTTAAGCCAGTCTTCTGCCGACATGCCCGCCGATGGATCCATCCGCATGTCGAGCGGTCCGTCCCGCAAAAAACTGAAACCACGTTCCGCGTCATCAAGTTGTGGTGAAGACACGCCAAGATCGAGAACAATGCCGTCCACTTCGCCGAACACGCCGTGCGCTGAAGCAATTGCACCGATTTCTCCGAAACTTCCCGCCACCGCCGTAACCCGCGCGTCTGCAGCCGCCAGTTGAGTGGCGGCCTGTAACGCCTGCGGGTCGCGGTCCACCACCAACAACCTGCCGCCTGAACCCAGTTGTTCGAGAATTGCCCTGCTATGACCGCCGCGACCGAAAGTGCCGTCTATGTAGGTTCCGTTTGCACGTACCTCCAGCTGCTCCAGCACCGCATCCCGCAGTACCGGAACGTGCTGGCCTTCCCCGGCACTCATCCGCACGCTCCGCGGCCTTAACCGCTGCTTCCTCGCCCCCGCTACCCGTCACTCTTGTTCAACAGACGGGTTTTGGTCCTTACAGCTGTATTGACTCGAGCTCTTCCGGCAATTCCGCAATGCCGTTGCTGCTCTCATCCATCCACTGGTTCCAGCGTCCTTCATCCCAAAGCTCAAACTTGTTGCCCTGACCAATCAGCATCGCCTGACGATCCAGTCCGGCGATATCGCGCAACTCTTTCGAGATCAGAATCCTGCCGTGGCTGTCCATTTCCATTTCCACCGCATGGCCCACCATGCGGCGCTGGAAAGCGCGCACTGCCGGCTTGTTGGCCGGCAAGCGCATCAGTCGGCGCTCGACCTCTTCCCAGTCCGGCAAGGGATACAGCAGCAGGCACGGGTCACGGTCGATGGTTGCAACAAAATGGCCTTCACAACGGGCAGCAACCGCCTCGCGATATCGAGTCGGAATCGCCATCCTCCCTTTGCTATCAAGGGTGACTTTTGCAGGTCCACGAAACATGTTGCACAGGACACGGGGCCCATTTCCTCCCACTTTTTGCCACTTTTTTACTACTTCGCGACACTATAGGGAGTCAGACCGCAGGCTGTCAACACAAAAATGCGATTAATTCTTGTGGGACAGTGACTTAGCGGTGGGATTGGCGTCTGCGACAGCTGCGCTGCAAACCTGATTTTTCAGTCGCTTAGGAGGGAAAGTTGGAGTCGGCCGATAAGCCGGGTTCTGTCGAGAGCAATCATTCATCTGGGACCGGTGTCGCCACCGGCCTCAAGCGACCTACCCGGAAGCACCCGCGGGCGAGGCATACGCTTCCCTATTTGGTCTTGCTCCGGATGGGGTTTACCGTGCCGCGGCGTGTTGCCACCCGCGCGGTGCGCTCTTACCGCACCATTTCACCCTTACCAGCAATGCTGGCGGTATATTTTCTGTGGCACTTTCCGTGGGCTCGCGCCCCCCAGGCGTTACCTGGCACCCTGCCCGCCGGAGCCCGGACTTTCCTCCCGCTTGCGCGAGCGATTGCCTGGCCGACTCCGCGGCGAACTCTAGCTGAATCAGCTACTTAGCGCAATCCCGATATCACGTTGCTGTGCAGGCGGTCGCGCAGCGCCTAATAGTCCCGATCTGAAGATTCGCGCAACTGCAATGCGCGTTTATAGGCTTCGTTCTTGCGGACGCCAAGCAATTTGGCCGCGGCTTCGGCAGCCTGGCGGACACCGAGGTAGCCGAGCAGCACGGTCAGGGTCCGGTCAAGCGCCGCCGGTTCCGGCGGCGGGGCTGCGGCGCCACCGATCACCAGTGTGTATTCGCCCTTGCCCGCGCCGGGATCGGCGGCTAGCTGCGCCGTCACCTCGGCCAGGCTGCCGCGATAAATACTTTCATGCAGTTTGGTAAGTTCGCGCGCCGCCATGGCCGGCCGGTCTCCACCAAACAGTTGCAACAGATCATCCAGCGTGGCGGTTATCCGATGCACCGATTCAAACAACACCAGCGTTTCTCCGCGCGCTGCGAGTTGCTCCAGCCGGGCACGACGTTGTGCGCCGGAAGCCGGCAGAAACCCTGCAAACAAAACGGCATCGGTGGGTAACCCGGCTACCGACAGCGCCGCCAATGCAGCGCTGCAGCCCGGCACCGGGCTGATACGAAAACCCCGTGCTGCCGCGGAGCTGACCAGCGCATAGCCGGGATCACTGATCAGCGGCGTGCCTGCATCGCTCACCAGCGCAACATCATCGCCCTGTTCCAAAGCTGCCAGAATTTCGCCGGCGCGCTGCGTTTCGTTGTGTTCGTGGCATGACACCAGCCGGTTGCGAATCCCCAGCAGTTCCAGCAGCTTGCCGGTGCGGCGGGTGTCCTCAGCAGCCACCAGCGCCGCGGACTCCAGCACAGCGCGGGCCCGAACGCTGATATCATCGAGATTGCCAATCGGTGTGGCGACGACAAATAACGTTCCGCTTTTCGCAATCACGTCCGGATCCAATGCAAGACTCACAAAATCACATGCTCAAGAAGAAGCGCACGGTATCACAGCCCGCAAACCGGCCGTGCGGCCATGGTGCTGCACTGTTGCTGGGCTGCCTGCTGCTTGCTGCCTGCGCGCCCCTGCAACAGGCCGATGACGGCAGCGCAACCGCAGCGCGATCGCTTGCGGCCCAGGGCGATCATCTGGCTGCCAGCCGCACTTATCTGGACCTGGCGGTAACCAGCACCGGAGACCAGCGGCAGCGTTACCTGATATTTGCGGCCGGCGAGCTTTACCTGGCCAATGATCTGGATGGCACCGAACGGATTCTGCAGCAGGCCGGGGAAAACATCGCGCCCGGTAACCTGGCTGTGTGGGCCGAAGTCACCGCCGAACTGCAGCTGGCGCGCGGCCAGCCGGCGGCTGCCCTGGAAGCGCTCAACCGCGTATCGAGCACTGACCGCCAGAGTGCTGCCGACCGCATTCTGTTGCTGCGCTCCGAAGCATTGTTTTTACTTGGCCGCGTCGAGTCCGCCGTGCGCACCCTGCTGCAGCGCGAACAGGTACTTGACGGTGCTGCTGCCATCAAAGCAAACCGCCGCCTTATCTGGAGTGGGTTACAGCAGGCCGGCGCCAGCATTCCCGCTAATCCGGTGGCTCGCGACGGCGATCCACTGGTAACCGGCTGGCTGCAAGTCGGTCACCTTGCGTTTCGCGACCGGGGCTCACTCAACAACCTCTACGCCACACTGAACGACTGGCGCAACGGTAACCCCGGTCATCCGGCCAGCCGGCTGCTGACCGAGGATGTACTGCCGGGACTCACGGCGTTGTCCAGTTATCCGCGCCAGGTGGCTTTGTTGCTGCCACTGTCGGGCAAGCAAAAAGCTTTCGGTGAAGCTATTCGCGATGGCTATCTGACAGCGCATTTTGAACTCGGCAACGAGACCCGGCGCCCCGCTGTAAAAATCTATGACACACTGGACAACGGTGCTGCCGATGCCTACAAGCGTGCCGTACTGGATGGCGCCAGTTTTATTATCGGCCCGCTACTGAAAAACCAGGTTGCTGCTATTGCACCGCTGGTAACTGACGTGACCACCCTGACGCTGAACACCGCCCCGGAAGGCGCCGGCGAGTCAGGCTATCTCTACCAGTTCGCCCTGGCGCCCGAAGACGAAGCTCGTGCAGCGGCCATCCGCGCCACCGATGAAGGTCTGGTCAATGCGGTAGCACTGGTGGAGGATTCCGAGTGGGGCCGGCGGGTACTGGCCGCTTTCGACGAGGAATTGCAGGGCCGGCGCGGCAAACTGCTGGCAGCCAGCGGCTATGTCACTACCGCAACGGACTACTCCGCCGCGATCCAGCGCATCCTGTTGCTGGACGAAAGCTATGCGCGCCGCGACCGGCTGGCCGCAAATCTGGGCAAAAAACTCGAATTCGAGCCGCGCCGGCGGCAGGACGTGGACTTTATATTTCTTGCCAGCAAGGCCAAGGCAGCGCGGCTGATCAAACCGCAACTGCGGTTCCACTACGCCGGAGAGATACCCACCTATGCCACTTCAGATATTTTTCAGCCCGGCACGACCGACAACAGCGACCTGAATGGGCTGTATTTCCCTGACATTCCCTGGCTGCTTGAACCCAGCCAGCCCGTTGCGGAACATCAGGCCACGCTGCAGCGGCACTGGGGCAATCGGCCGGTACAACTGGCGCGCTTCTATGCCATGGGCTACGACAGCTATTCCCTCAGTGCCCTGCTGCACGGGCGCTCGGCGGCTCGCGGACTCATCATGGACGGCATGACGGGCAAGCTAATAGCCGATGCCGCGGGCGTCATACATCGGGAGCTGAAATGGGCGCGCATGGAGCGGGGTCGCACCCGCACCCTTCCCGATGTGCAGCGCGGACTGACCGAGGACGCCGAAATCATCCTGTCACAGCAATGAGCGCTGCTTGACCGCAATTCACCTGCAACACGGTACCGCAGCAGAAAGAATTGCCTGTCATTGGCTGCAGCAGCGCGGCCTGCGATTACTCGAAGCGAATTTCCGTTGCAAACCCGGCGAGCTGGATCTGATCATGCTCGACAACGACTGCGTGGTAATAGTCGAGGTCCGCTATCGCGCCCGCCAGACTCACGGCGGTGCCCTGCAATCCGTTACACCGGCCAAACAGAAAAAAATTCTGCGCGCCACACATTGCTACCTGCAGCGCCACAAAGAGCTGCGCAGCAAGCCATTGCGCTTTGACGTTCTGGCCCTGCACGGCCCGCTCGACCGCCCTGCTGCCAGCTGGTGCAAACGGGCTTTCGATGCCACGCCCTGAGGCGCCGCGCCGGTAACAACGCGCGAACGGTTGGTGTATATTCGCGCGCATGGATATCGACAAGCTGGTTGCCGAGCAATTCAGCGGCAGCATTGACGCTAAGCAACAAGCAGCGGCTGCCATGTCGGCAAATATTGCCAGGGCTGCGGCCCTGATTTGTGACCGCCTTGAAGCCGGCAACAAGATACTGGCCTGTGGCAACGGCGGCTCGGCTGCAGATGCGCAGCATTTCTCGGCCGAGCTGCTCAACCGCTTTGAAACCGAGCGCCGACCGCTGCCGGCTGTGGCGCTGACCACGGACACTTCAACGCTGACAGCAATCGCGAACGATTACAGCTTTGCCGAGATTTTCGCCAAGCAGGTCAGTGCGCTGGGATCCCGCCATGATTTACTGCTGGCAATCTCGACCTCGGGCAATTCCGACAATGTATTGGCGGCAATACGCAGTGCGCACGAGCGCGACATGCAGGTAGTCGCCATGACCGGCCGAGATGGCGGGCTGATAGCCGCAGCGCTGCGGGACAAAGACATAGAACTGCGCGTTCCGCATGACCGGACGGCGCGCATTCAGGAAGTGCATCTGCTCACTATCCATGCCCTGTGTGCCGTCGTGGACGCACACTTTGCCTGAATGGCTCTGGCACCCGCCATAGAAGTACGGGACCGCTATCTGCTGGTCACCCATTCACCTACTCAGTCCGGCAATTCTGAAGTGCAGGTTTTTGCCGCCGAACTTGCTGAAATCTGCGACCGCGAAAATATCCATCGTGTACTGCTGGATGAACGTCAGCTGACATACACCATCGCTGATATTTTCGACCTGATGGGCATGGGGGACAAACTGCTGGAAGACATGCTGGTGTTTCGCTTCCACCGTATGGCCTGCGTGACCAGCGGTGATCAGCTACAGATCTCCCGGGATTTTGAATCCGTGGCACGCAATCGCGGCATGAACTTTCGAGCGTTCGCAGACCTGGACGAGGCCGAACGCTGGTTACTCGAAGACTGAAACCAACCGCCTATTTAACGACCCGCAACCCGGGCCGGCCGCGCGTCGGCGGTCCGTCATGATCATCACCGGCAGGCGGCTTGTCGCTGTCCGCCGGATCCGTTGCCGCAGGTTCTTTGCTGCCCGGCTCGTCCTGAAAAATCATACCCTGCCCGGATTCGCGGGCATAGATGCCTTCGACTGCGCTAACCGGGAAATTGACAGCGAAAGGCTTGCCGGAGAAACGCGCATCAAAGCAGACAAAGTCATTGTCCATCTGCAGGTTGCGAGTCGCCGACCACGACATATTCAAAACGATCCGGCCGTCTTCTATAAACTCGTCAGGCACGCTGACACCTTCGGCCGTGGCGTCAACAATGACCTGCGGAGTCTGGCCGTTGTCGCTCATCCATTCGTGCAAGGCGCGCAGCAAATACGGGCGTGCCGACGTAGAATTCTCACTCACGAGCCGGTGGCCGCCGTTACTGGCGCATTTCCTGTTCGAGTTCCGTCAGACTGAGCTGGAACGATGGCCGACTGAAGACTTCTTCCATGTACTTCTGCACCGCTGTGGCTGAAGAATCCAGTTCAATGCCATACACGGGGAGACGCCAAAGTATCGGCGCGATACTGCAGTCAACCAGCGAAAACTCGTCGCTGAGAAAGAACTTCTTGATCGTGAAAACCTGCGCGCTGGCCAGAATGCTTTCGGTCAGCACCTTGCGTGCCCGCGTTGCGGCGCGCTTGTCGGCCGCATTCTCAATTTGCTCGGCCTGCGAATACCAGTCTTTTTCGATCCGGAACAGCGCCAGACGAAACTGCGCCCGCGTAACCGGATCAACCGGCATCAACGGCGGATGCGGAAAGCGCTCATCCAGATATTCGATGATGACCCGCGAGTCATAGAGCACCAGATCCCGGTCAACCAGCGTGGGCACACTATGATAAGGATTCAGGTCCAGCAAATCCTCAGGAAGATTGGCGCCGTCAACATCGACAATGTCGATGCTGATGCTTTTTTCAGCCATTACCAGACGGGCACGGTGACTCTGAAAGCAAGTCGGGTTTGAAAACAGAGTCATT
>JAUIEY010000252.1 GCA_030429685.1 Gammaproteobacteria bacterium | reverse complement strand
CGCTTTCTGTTTCTGGTCCGTGACGGCTATGCAACCTGTAGCTCCATCGCACGCTGGTCGCAACATCACGGGCAGAGCAGCAGCAAAGACAACACGGACTGGTGGGGAGTAAACCGGCGCAAGTGGCAGCTGCTGGTTGATCAACTGGTACGCCCGGACCCGCAACTGGGCAACCATGCCGATACCATTGCCGGATTCGATGACCATGTGTCCATGGCAGCCGTGGAATGGATCCTGACCATGCAGGAAGGCCTGCACCTGACCGAGCGCTGCGCTGATGCCACCCTGACAGTGCACTACGAACAGCTGACCCGGGCACCGCGCGAAACAGTCGCGGATATTCTCCGGTTTGCCGGCCTGCAGGCGGACCAGACCGTTCTGGATTACGCCCAGAAAACCCTCCGCCCGGTCGGAGAAACCGCTACACTAGAACTGCCCGCCGTCATTCGCAACAGTTTTGACGCGGCCATGCAAAAGCTCGGCTATCGGCCCGGCGCATAACAAAACCATATTCGCGACACATGTACACCAGACTGGCAGCACTTGCCGTCATTGCAGCGCTGGCCACCTCCTGCGGGGGCGGCAGCAGCAACCCGACGGTTCTAATCGTCACCGGGCTCGACAGCCGCCCGGACAATGCCGCCTGCATTGCACCCGACCGGCCTACCGGCAACAGCGGTTATGCCAGCGAAGATGTTTTCCCGCAAACCGGCCCGAGCGGCGGACGGCTGCGCAGTGCCACGGAAATTCTGCAGTCGCCCGATAATGATGACCGCTGGTACGTGCTGGAGCAACGCGGCACCATTGTCTGGGTTGACGCGGCCACCCAGGCTTCCCCGGTGCCCTGGCTGGATTTTCAGAGCGCGGTCAAAGCGACGGAAGCAAATGGTGACGGCCGCATGCTGGGCATGACGTTTCACCCGGACTGGCCGGCCACACCGCAGGTATTTGTTTACTACACCGGTGCACCGACGGGCTTGTTCCAGTCGGTAGTGGTGCGGGTCACACTTGATGACATTGACAATCCGCTCAACCCCCTGATTGAGACAGTATTCACCTACCCGCAAAGCGGCCCGTTTCACAAAGGCGGTTCCATCGCGTTCGGCCCGGACAACATGCTCTACCTGGCACTGGGTGACGGCGGTGCGCCCGCGACCGGCGTAAATCCGGCCCAGGACACCACCAATCTTTACGGCACCATGCTGCGCATCGATGTACTGGGCACCGGCGCCGGCTACAACATTCCCGCCGACGGCGAAAACCCGTTCTCTGCCAACCCGATGTGCGGTAACGGCGCGGTGACCGGACAGGACTGCCCGGAAATCTGGGCCTGGGGTCTGCGCAGCCCGTTCCGCTGGAGTTTCGACAACCAGGGCCGCCTGTTCCTCGGTGATGAAGGAAATCTATTTCATTGACCGGGCCAATGAAAAGATTCGTCGTCTGGTTACGGCCGTGCCGGTGACCAACACCATTCCGGACGATCTGGCGGATACCGGTTGCGTGAATCCGCTGGATCCCACCCAACCGGCTGCTGGCCTGATTCCCTATGACATCAATGCACCGTTCTGGTCGGACAATGCTGCCAAGGAACGCTTCCTGGCCATCCCCAATGGCACCACCATCGATATTTCCGCCGACCCCGGGCGACCGGATGACTGGGATTTCCCGGTGGGCTCCGTGCTGATGAAAAACTTCCGTCTGCAGGGGCGGCTTATTGAAACCCGGCTGCTGATGCGTCACCCGGACGGCATCTGGGGCGGCTACACCTATGAATGGGACGATGCAGAGACAGCCGCAACCCGTGTGATCGGCGGCAAAACAACGCCCAAGGGGCCTGCCGCGCAACCATGGATCTATCCCAGCGAAGGCCAGTGCGTTGCCTGTCACACCGGTGCCGCCGGCTTCAGCCTCGGTCCGGAAACGGCCCAACTTAATCGCGACGTAAATTACGTCAACGGCAATGGCGTGGCGCATCAGCTCACCACACTGAATCATATTGGCATGTTGACAATGCCGTTGCCGGATGGCGCAGCATCAGTCGGCGCCAAACTCGTAGTTAAACAGCTCGATATCGCGCGCATAAATTTTCGCGACACGATCACGCGTGTCGGCGTCGTAGTAGTCGGTGTAGTGCCGGTGCGCCGGTTCGCGGCGGACTCCCAGCCAGTCGCGCAACCGTTCCGGCAAACTCAGGCTGACGCCGGCCGGATCCTTAATATGCGGCAAAGCCTTGGCATCCAGACCGAGACGGCTACAAACCTTGGCAAAGTCATGCTGTAAATTTTCAAAGCGGCCGACAAACTCCACCAGCAACTGCCCGTCCGGCGCATACAGAAAATCGCTCTGTGGAATTACGTGCCGGTATGCGTCGCTCATACCGGCAGCCGGCCAATGGACACTGACAAATTCCCGGAACCCGAAGCGCAGATAATGTTTGCGGTAACGGTACTCAGATACCAGTCGCGCCCAGGGGTTGCGCACGAAACTGAAGCGGTATGCCTGCTCGAACTGCTCGTGCTCAAGATGCCCCAGTGCCACATACTCGGCCGCCGTCAGGTGTGCCAGCCGCTCCGGACCGCGCGCCGGATCGTCGTTGGGGCGCAGCAGCAATGCAGCGCGCTGGTCCCAGCTCAGCCCCAGCAGGCCAAGGAAAAAGCTTTCGATACTCTTGCCCGCGGTTTTGG
>JAUIEY010000251.1 GCA_030429685.1 Gammaproteobacteria bacterium | reverse complement strand
GCAATGAAGGCAAAAATATTCCCTTTATATTTCAATGCGTTATATTGGGATAACCCAATTCGCGCGCGTCTTTTCATTGATATCACGTAAACCGTGGACCCGCAATCTTGTGCCGGCAGGCACAAAGGTTTAGGGCTTGCGGGAGTTCAGCCGGTTGCGCCGGCGCGCACGCTGCCTGCGGCTATGGCAGCGGTAAGCCGCAACAGCCGCTCCCAGTCATGCACGGGCAACCGGGCTCGCACATCAGGACCGGCCATCGAAATGGCATCGGCGCAGGCAATCGCCGGCACCAGCCCGATCCAGTCGCTGACCCGGCCGGCACAGGGCAATTGCGGAAATATCGACAGCGGCGACAGCGCCAGCAGGTGCCGGTGTCGCAATATGCGATTGCGCACCAGTCGCCGCGCATCGGCAACGCCATAGCGCACCGCCAGACTGTTGATGAGTTCGCCCGCGCACAACTCGGGAAACGGGCCGCGGCGACGCGCCAGCAACATGGACTCGTGCACGAAACTATTGCGCACAAACTGCAGCCAGCGCTGCAAACGGCTGAACATACCCGGCGAATTTGCCTGCAGACCGGCCGTCACCAACGCGTCGCCGATGTGCGTAACGCGCACCGCGACCCGCCGATTCAGCAGCGCGTCCAGCCGCAATGCCGGCAATGGCCAGTCCAGCGTATCAATAAGATTGTCGGCAAAACGCAGACAGTCAGCGAGCTGGCGCCGCACGGTCAGCGGCTGGCGCAATTTTCGTGCGTCGAGTTCGGCGAGCAGCCAGGCCGTCGCCGGCCGGGTATCAAACCAGCCTGCCGGCATCACGCACTGACCTTTTTCCGACGTGTGCAGTGGCGTAAGGGGCCGCACTGCCGATGTCGGCACTGGCAGGATACGCGTGTCGGCATGGCTGTCCTGTACCAGCTCTGCCCAGCGCGCGCCGGCGGAGTTGCCCCGCAGGCCGTCAGTCGGCACGGGATAACGCACCGCCACTTTACCGTGCGCACCGAGCATGCCGCCGCCTGTTGCCAGCAATTCCCGGGCTGACATGGCCGCGATTCCGAGACCGAGTGAAAAGCTGATACTCGCGGTGCCATGCACGGCATGCTGCAGCGGCGGCTGCCAGTGATCCGCCGCGCCGCGCTCCAGACCGGAAACGTCCAGACAGAGATGTCCGCCACCTTGGGCGGCCGGTGCAAGTATCTGTCCGCACCAGAACGCCAGAGATTCACTCGGCGCAGACAATGTGCAGCGCCCGGCGCTCAGGCCCATGTCACGCCCTGGAACGCCTGCAAACCGCAGCAAACCCGAATCGAGCAGCCCGGCGAAGCGATCTTCCCAGTAGCGCGCCTCGGCTTCGGCAACAGCGGCCTGCCGTATCAGCGTGGTGTCAGCGGTAGCCGGATATTGCCGATTATTCATGAGTCGGCTGAACATCGCACAAGCGGCGCAGCCGGGCGCGCTGACAATCATTCGCGTTTCTGGGGTTTCGTTCTGACGGGCGGCGCTTTCTTCTCTTGGCCGGCCGACTTAAGATTCATCTGACCGCCATATCCGGAGCGTCATATCAGCATGAGCACATCTGTGCAGCAGGCCGCAGGCCCCGCCAAACCCCGCGGTGGCATTCACTTCGCCGAGAAGGACGAGGCGCTGCGCCGGGATGTTCGCGAGCTGGGCAAAATGGCCGGACAGCTGCTCATGGAACAGGGCGGTGAAGCGCTCTATAAAACCGTCGAATCGGCGCGGCGCGCTGCAATCAGCCGCCGCGAAAATGACCCGCAGGCCAGCACCAAGCTGGAACAACTGCTGGGTGACCTGAGTGCGTCGGCCGCGCGCGATGTGGTGCGCGCTTTTTCAGCTTACTTTCAGGTGGTCAACACGGCCGAGCAGGTGCACCGTATTCGCCGCCGGCGCGAGTACCTGAAAGACGCAACCATGCGGCAGCCGCGTTCCTTCGATCAGACCTTCAGCCAGTTACAGGAAGGCGGCCTGGGCGCCGAACATATCGAAGATCTGCTGGCCGGGCTTGCCATCCAGCCGGTATTCACAGCGCATCCCACCGAAACCACGCGGCGCACCATTTTGCGGAAACAGCAGAACATCGTGCGACGCATGGTAGAGATGCAAAATCCCGCGCTGACTCCGCAGGAACATCGGGCATGTTTTGAAAGCATACGTGCCGATGTCACGGCCATCTGGCAGACCGAAGAAAGTCCCGGCGATGCCTATACCGTTTTTGATGAACTGGAACACACGCTGTTCTTCGCCACCGATGTTATTTATCGCATCATCCCGCCATTTTACGAAGCCATAGAAACAGCGTTGCAGGACATCTATGGCGATGCAGCGCGGCGCATAGAAATACCCAATCTGTTGCACTTCGGCTCATGGATAGGCGGCGACTTTTCTGTCAGCCCTGACCTGTCGGCGCGCACCGTCCGTGATGTGCTGCAACGACAGCGTGTGCTGCTGCTGAATCTTTACTACAACGACTGCCGGGCGCTGAGCGAAAAGCTCAGTCAAAGCGAAACCCGCATTGATGTTGATCAAAGCGTTACTGAACGCATCGAACAATATGGCCGCCAGTTTCCGACCATCCACGGTTCCACACCACACCGCTACAAGAACATGCCCTACCGGGTGCTGCTGCGGCTGATTTCGCAGCGCCTGCAGGCTACCTACGATCAGGCGGCGTTCGCTTACGAGAATCCGCAACAGTTTATTGAT
>JAUIEY010000250.1 GCA_030429685.1 Gammaproteobacteria bacterium | reverse complement strand
GGTGAAACGCCGGCAAGGGTAACGCTGGCAGCGGGCAGGGGTTACTTCAAAGGTCATGACTACCGCGTGAAGTTTGAAAAAGAAGGCTTCTCGAAAGCAGAGATGCCTATCGAGCGCGGTATAGACGGCTGGTACATCGGCGGCAACATCCTGGTGGGCGGTCTGATCGGCTGGTTCATTGTTGATCCGCTGACGGGTGCCATGTACACGCTGCCCAAGGAAGTCAGCGCTGATTTGCGGCCCTGATTGCAGGGCTATAACTTTCCTGTTGTGCGGGTAATACACCGGGCAGCGGGAATAAGGGGGAAGCAACCATGACCAACTGTTTACGTGCGGTCTGGCTGATCACCGTGCTGCTGTTTCTGAGCGGCTGTGTCAGCACATCACTCACTGCGGATGTAGATCCGGAAGTTGACCTGAGTTCACTGCAGACTTTTTATGTGGCCAAATATTCCGGCGATAAACGCGGCACCGGCGAGAAAATCGTCGAGGGCCTGCAGGCCATGGGCAAGGAGGCCAGTTTCGGTGTTGACCAGCAGCCGGAAGAGCCGGTGGACGTTGTTGTCCAGTACCGGGACAAGTGGATGTGGGACATCACCATGTACATGCTCGAACTGAACATAGAGCTGCGCGATGGCCAGACCAACTACAAATTTGCATCCGGCCAGTCGAACCGGACATCGCTTGCGCGACGCTCCGCTCAGGAAATGATTCGCGAGGTGCTGGACAAAATCTTCGGCGTTGAGACAGCGGCAGGGGAAGATCAATGAATATAGTGAGACTTGGCGTGATCGCGCTCTGTGGTGCTGTGCTGATGGGCTGCGCCGTAGGCAACAAGTATTCCTATGAAACCGCAAATGTAGCGCTGCCGTTTACCGGCGAGGGCGAAATCGGCGTGGCTGTCGTGGATAACCGCAGTTACGTGCTTGATGGCTCCAAGGATGCAAGTTTTGTTGGCGTGCAGCGGGCAGCACTGGGCAATGCCTGGTCGGTAACTACAGAGAGTGGCAAACCATTGACCGAAGCGATGGCAACGCCGCTGGAACGAGGCCTGAGCAAAAGCGGCTTCGCAGTTACGCCACTGGCGATCGGGTCACCTGCGGATGTGCAAGCGGGAGTTGCGGCCGGCGGCAAGGATAAAAATGTCGTGCTGACCGTGAATGACTGGCAAACCGACATTTACATGAAGCTGACGCTGGCTTACGACCTGTTGCTGCAGATTGTCAGCGGTGACGGTGAAACTCTGGCCGAGAACAGCATGCGCGGCGACGAGGTCATCGGCGGCACCGGCTTTGAAACCCAGAACTCAGAGAATTCGGCAGCAGCGTACGAAACCAAGATCGGCAGGTTGTTCAACAGCGACGAAATAAAAGCGGCGCTGCTGGATTAAACCCATACTGGCCGGATGCCGCGATGCGTTTGCGACTTCTTCGATACGCTGTATTGGCATCCCTGATCGCGCTGCTCGCAGGCTGCGCGGTTGACGACACCGAGCCACCGCGTGGCGCACAAATTCTGGCCGGGTTTAAAAGCCAACTGCAAAGCGCGCTGCAGGCGGGCATGAGCGAAGGGCCGGTTGAAGCCATTGCGGTTTGTCGTATTCAGGCGCCGGAAATCGCCGGCTCGCTGTCACGCGATGGCATTCGCGTCGGCCGTGCCAGCCATCGTTTGCGTAACCCGGCCAATATCGCACCCGACTGGGTTAAACCCATACTGGCCGGCTACCTTGACGCGGCAACGGACCGCGAGCCGCAGGAAGTTACATTACCCGGCAATCGGTCGGGTTACGTTGAGCCCATCGTCACGCAACCGCTTTGTCTGAATTGTCATGGTAAAGCCCTGGCACCGGCAGTCGCCGATAAGCTCGGCGAGCTTTACCCGGACGATCAGGCCGTCGGCTTTGCTGTCGGCGAGCTGCGCGGCGTGTTCTGGGTCGAGTATCCGCGCGGTAGTTGACCCGGTCGCAAGCGCCTGACCGACAGGCGCATTTTTCCCCTTGCCGATGTTCTGGGGCGGGCATAGACTGCGTTCACCGGATAATCGGCCGGTCGATAGTGGCGCAACGCCATTGTGTTCAGAGCATTGCAGCAAGCCGTGGCAGCGTATGCCGGGTGCTGTTCCGCTAACCGCTATTTTCCTGTGCGTCGCAGGCTGTGCGACACAACCAACTCCTGAACCCGATCTGCGAGCGTCGACACGGGAACTGCGGTATTCCGGTGTGGTTCTGGAATTCGTTGCACCGAGTGACGGCTCGCAGGGGGTAGCGCTTACCGGCGCGGGTGGCGGATTCGCGGAAGGCGCCAAAATGATGGCGGTTGCCCCGGTGGAGTGTTTGCGCGCGGGGCCTTCTGTATCGGGCTGGCGCCACTTTTCCCCTTCATGAGCGCGGCCATGGTGCAGGATGAAGAGATTTCGCTGCGAGAAGTGGATGCGCTTTACCGGCATGTCAGCGCAATTGGGGTTCACCAGCAATTTTTTGCAGAAGTCCGCCAGCAGTTGGTTGCGGTAAATCTTCAGCTGACTGAACAGCCGGTCGCAACCACTCTGATATTGCGAGTCTGGGTGGGGCCGATCAGCCTGCTCCATGATGGCTACAAGGGTGGCTACATTGCGCTGAGTTTTCCCTACCGCTTTACCTTGCTCGATGCCGGCGCGAATGAGCTAAGCGTGTTCAGTGGCGAAAGTTCCGATGAGTTTGACGTCGACGAATGGTATGACGAGGG
>JAUIEY010000249.1 GCA_030429685.1 Gammaproteobacteria bacterium | reverse complement strand
GCTTTTAACCACTTGGTCGCAGGTTCGAGTCCTGCACGACCCACCATATTCGCTATTGCTCGTCACTTCCTTATGTAAAACACGGCCAAAGTGTATTTTGCTGATAAGGTAATGTTCAGAGCATACAGGGGGAGTATATGAACAAGCCTTTTCTGACAGCGCTCCTTCTTCTCGCTAGTAGTCCGGCTTTCTCAGCCACATACATCATTTCGGGCGGGAACTGGGATAGTTACACCGTTTGGAACACCGGTGCGACGGGGGTTACCCAATCCTATGTCTACGATAACGGCGATGCGGCGCCGCTGGCCCTGCTCGCAGGGGACCCCGGCATCGTAAATTGGACACCTGCGCTACCAGCCTTTGATGGCACTTATTCGGGCACCATCACGACGGACGGATCGGGCGTTGTCACAGGCGGGGTTCTGACCGTCACCGGAACTATTGGCTGGCAGTTGATTTCTGGATATCCAGATAACGAGTACTCTTGGTGGGTTCATAGTTACCAGAACCTGATACTTAATTTTAATACCATGACGCCCTCGGTCACCGGCTACGTCTGCCACCAAACGGAGCTGGCCCCTGGCCCATGCGGCGCGATATATATTGATGTTTCCGCGAATGAAATGTTCGGCTTGACTGCGGGTGATGAGGGTCTGGGCGGTGCTGCGCGCCACGCCGCTGTCTTTGACGGAACAGAATTAAGCATCTTCGCAGACGGCTGGTCTGCTCCCGGACCGGGTTCTGATTGGTCGAATACATTCACTCTCGATGCTGCTGTCGTCCCCATTCCCGCCGCTGCCTGGCTGTTCGGCTCGGCGTTGGTTGGGCTGGGCTGGATGCGCCGCGCTTCTAGGAAGCACTGAAACTGCCGGTAATCTCGATTACCAGCGGTAGTCCGCCCAGTTCGTCGGGCAGCTCCAGTCGGGTGCGGCTGTTTTCCTGGACGAGATAAACCTTGATACAGGGCTGGCTGTCGAGCTCGCCTTCAGCCACTCCGGCTACGTCCTCAAAATCAAACAACCATTCCAGGTGTTGCTCGATGATGGCCGCGGGAGTCTGCAGGTCAGTCATCGTGGGTATTTGTGCTGATAAAAGCTATTCACCGTCAATGGTGACACCGAGTTCGGCCAGCACGTCGCCGATCGGATTGGCGGCAGCAATGCCGCCGCCGGCTGCAAACAACAGGCCGACAGGCCGGCGCTCGTGCGGGCCGCCTGAAGCAACTACCAGTGCGCCGGAGTCACCGGGCAGACTGAAATCCGAACCGCCATCGCCCTTGATAATAATCTGGCCGACAAAACGCGCGTTGCTGCCGTCATATTCAACCAGCACGGTAGCATTGAGCGCATCAATATACCCGTAGGTCATCTGCGTGGTGCGACCGTATTTCATGACGTTAAGGTTCATGGTCGGATTGAGCGTGTTGTAGCGCGGTGTGCCGTACCCGTCCGATGGGGTGGAGCGTTGCACATAGGCAGTGCTCGTTCCGGCAATGGCCGCATCAACAGTGTTCGATGCGGTTTCGCTCATGACAATCGGCACGCTGGAAAACAGATTGGCAATGCGGTCGTCGGGATTGATGCCGCCGTCGTACACACCTGGCTGCAGGATGTTGTCGCCCAGCATGCCGTTGTTGACGTCGGCAAATACATGCGCGTTGCTGAGCGCATAGGTGTGGCAGCCTGCGTTTACCCGGCAGCCGATGGTTCCGGCGGTCACGCCGGTATGGCCGGCTGACACGCCGATGGGTACCGGTCGCGGATGGCGCTCGGTAGAGCCCGGCTCGGCAGCAGTGGCCCGCAATTGCGGCGTTTCACTGCAACTGCCGGTTTCACGCTCTGCGCAGGAAATATTCAGGGCATACAACTTGCCGGTGTATTCAACCACCACCGGGATGCCGTCGAGGGTCTCGGGGATACCGGCCTCGGAGCTGCTGGAGTCTACGTAGACTTTTACGACGGGTTCATCATTCTGATTCCAGCCTACGGCGGTGCCGCGCGCGCCGCTGTCACGCATCAGCGCATCGGTATGGCGTTCCTGCGCATCAATGGCGGCCTGCAGGCGTTCCGGATCAGCAACCTGGCGGCGATAAGCCGGCGCGTCTGCGCCCCAGCGGGGTGCCTGTTCTACTTCGCCGGTGACGATTTTCATCGGCAGGCTGCCGCCCGGAGCAGCACCCGCAATGCTGCCGATCAGCAGCAGAACAACAGCGGCCAACGATCGTGAAGTTGTTATTTTCATCAGCACTTTGTAGCAGGAATCCCCAGCCCCAAACTATAACACCGGTCACGTAACGGATTGCCGCCCGCATTGACGCTTATGTTAAGCGCTGCGGGACCCTATAATCGCGTACCATGGCGCGACTCGAGAACAAGCGGGAGAGAGCATGGCGAGGCGACTGGCGGTATTACTGAGCGGGGTGCTGGCAGCGGGTGCGGCGCTGGCCGCATCCGGGGAAGCATCGTTCACCTACAAACTGGTGTTGTTCTTGCACCAGGCGCTGTTTGTGTTCTGGCTGGGGCCTGACATCGGTGTCTATCTGTGGAGCCGCAAGCTCACCAACCCGGCGATAACTCCGGCGCAACGGGTCGCCGCCGGCCGCATCATGCCTGTCATTGGCGTGATTTCGCTGGCCTGCATGAGCCTGATGCTGACCATCGGTGGCATCCTGACCGAGTTGCGCGGTATCGAGCATCCTTGGTGGCAGATGGCCGGGATCGTGCTGCTGGGACCCGTTTGGTTAACCCTG
>JAUIEY010000248.1 GCA_030429685.1 Gammaproteobacteria bacterium | reverse complement strand
TCGTGCTGCACCCGGCCGACGATTATGTTCAGCGGTTCACGGCGGGCCTGGCGAAGAACCATGTGGTCAGCGCGCGCTCGCTGATGGTGCCTTGCGACACGACGCTGCCCGACGACGCGGCGGACCTGCCGCGCACCGACATCCTGGCCGACATAGATTGCCTGATCGACCAGTTCCTTACCCACGAGGGCAAGGTTCTGGCCGTCGAGGACGAAGGCATGATCGTCTGCACCGTTTCTGTTCCCGACCTGCTGCGCGGCATTCGCGGGCCAAAGAACGCGCCCGAACTTGCCGAAACGGCACTGACATGAACGCCCTTCAGGATCTGCGGTTCGACGCGGTTTTCGATGTCGCCATCGAAAGCTCGATCGAATGGCTGAATGACAATTTCGCCTTTTTCTTCGACACCCTGCGCACCGGTCTTGACGGCGCGCTTTTCGCCCTGAACTGGGCGCTGGGGTTCCCGTGGCTGATCTTCATCGTTCTGACCGCGCTGGCGTGCTGGCGGCTGTCGGGCTGGGGACTTGCGCTGTTTTCGGTGATTTCGCTGGTGCTGTGCTGGCAGGCAGGTCTGTGGGAAATGCTGATCGAAACCCTCGCGCTGGTCCTGCTTGCCACGCTGATCGCGCTGGCCATTGCGATTCCGCTGGGCATCGCCGGGGCGCGCTGGAGCCGATTGGGCAAGGCGCTTAAACCGGTCATGGACACGCTTCAGACCCTGCCGCCCTATGTCTATCTGCTGCCTGCCATCGCACTGATCGGCTATGGCGGCGCCTCGGCGGTGATGGCGATCGTGCTGTCGACGATCGGGCCACACTGGTCGCCGCACGCGGTGCTCGCCGTGTGCTGCGTCGCGGGCGGCGCGGTCGCCCCTGGTTTGCCGCGGCCGGTGCCGGGATTTGCCTGTCTTTGTCATGGAGCTTTAATACCAGTCCGCAACCCTTGTCCTGTCTGGGGCTGGCCGCCGGTGTTGGTGTATTGCGGGCGGTGCAGGCGGCGGGCGCGACCGGGGCGCAGCTTAAGTGGCCGAACGATGTGATGCTGAATGACGGCAAGCTGGCGGGCATATTGCTGGATGTGCAGGGCGAGGCCGGCGGGCCGATGCGCGCGGTGGCAGGCGTCGGGCTGAATTATCGGCTGCCCGCCGCCGCACTGGGCCAGGTTGTGGCGGCTGGCGGTGTGCGTCCCGCCAGCCTGCATGATGCCGGCTCCGTGCGCATGTCGCGCAATGCCATGGTGGCGACACTGATCGCCGAACTGCAGCAGGTGATGCTGGATTTTGCGGCGCGTGGCTTCAGCCACTTCGCCGGCGCCTGGCGCGCCGCTGACTATTTGCGCGGCAAACAGGTTAGGGTATTGACCGATGCGGGCGAGACCGACGGCCGCGTGCGAGGTATCGCCGCAGATGGCCGTCTGCAGGTAGAAACCAGCGCCGGTATCGAACACCTTGCAAACGGCGATGTCAGTATTCGCAGCGCCGCAGAATAAACCAACGTAACAACCGATCATGAAACTGCTGCTGGACATCGGCAACACACGTATCAAATGGAGCTACCTCACGGAGGGCGTGCTGCAGCATCCGGGTGAATGGGTGCATCGCAATCAGAATGCGGCAGCGATTCGCGAATTCGTCGCGCAACTGCCCGAACGCCCCGCACAGGCAGCGGCAGTAAACGTGGCGGGAGCGCAGTTGCAAGAGAGTGTTGCCGCGGGTCTGCGGGATTGGTGTGGCATCGAGTTGCAATATCTGCGCAGCGAACCGGTGTGGGGCGAAGTGCGCAACGGCTACGCCGATCATACCCAGCTCGGCGCTGATCGCTGGGCGGCGATTGTTGGTGCCTATGCGCTCTACCAGGCCGACCTGTGCGTGGTGGACGCGGGAACCGCGGTCACCATCGACTGGGTGCATGCCGACGGACGGCACGCCGGAGGCTTCATCCTGGCGGGGCGGCAACTGGCGCAGGCAGCCCTGCGCGGCGAGACAGCCGACATTGATGCGTTTGCGCAGCGGCAGGCGAGCGCAGCGGGCGGGCCGGAGCCCGGTCACAGCACCCGGGAGGCAATCGAGCGCGGTGCGGATTTCGGCCTGTGCGCGGCGGTGGATCATGCGGTGCAGCAGGCGCAGCCGGTCGCCGGGCTCGCCGGTGAGCCGTTGCTGGTAATCACCGGCGGCGATGCCAGGTATCTGCTGCCGGGCCTCAGCAGCCAGGCGCAACTGCGGCCGCAGCTTGTGCTTGAAGGCGTGGCCTGCCTGGCGGGTTGGCGCTGATGCGCAATGTGCTGCTGTCACTGCTGCTGATAAATGCGCTTGCCTGGGCTTACCAGCACTGGGTTATCGAACCCGATGCGCCGGTCGCGGCCGGCTACATCAAGCAGGATTACCCCCGCCTGAGCCAGGTGCGGCGTGCTGCCGCGGTGCCCGCCGGGCCGGCTCGGGAGGCGCAGGCTGAGCGCGAACAGGTGGTTATCTGTCGCCAAATAGGGCCTATCGTCGGCGAAAATGATGCGATTTCCATCGCCCGTACCCTGCAGGGCCGCGGTTTGGCGGTGCGCCGCGAGGCCCGCCCGGGCGACATCTGGGTAGGCCACTGGGTGCAGGTGGTGGGCCTGGAATCCCGCCAGGCCGCCGAAGCCGCACGCGACCGGCTGGTCGCCGCGGGGCTCAGCGATGCCTATATCGTTGCCGGCGCCGATGAGCTGAAGGTGTCACTGGGCGTATTCAAGTCCGCGGCCAGCGCTGACAGCACGCTGGCCAGTGCCCGCC
>JAUIEY010000247.1 GCA_030429685.1 Gammaproteobacteria bacterium | reverse complement strand
CCCATCAGGCTGGCCCACTGGGGGGTCGCAAAATGCGCACCGCACTGGTACACCACCGTCGAGACAATCAGGCACGGCACTGCCAGCGCGGGCACCGCCAGCGGCAGCAGTGCAATCGGCAGCCATGCCAGCGCCTGGGTCGCTGCGCCGGCAACAATCAGCGGTTTGCGCAACCCGGTAAGCCGCCCCAGCCACGCCGACAGAATCTGGGCGAATGAGCCGATCAGTGGTGGCAGCGATGCAAGTAAGCCGATCTGCGGTGGCGTGGCATTGAGAAACAATGCATAGGCCGACAAATAAGTCTCACCTGTGCCCATCATGACCGCGTATGCAGCCGCATCGCGGGACGAGTGCTGCAGCGACTTGTCAGTCGGCCGGACCGGGGTCACGAGCTTTCGGCAACGGCTATAACGGCTCTGCCGGGCAGCGCACGCGCATGGTCTTCAAGGCCCAGAATAAATCCCGGCGCGACCGCGCGGAGTTTTTCCTCGGTGGATCCGAACGCGCTGTAGACGGTTGCCAGAAGCTGCCCGGCTTTTATCGCCTGCCCCGGTTCGACGGCGAAGCGCAACAACCCGCTGGTGGTGCACAACGGATGATCGGTATAGCGCAACGGCGCGCCACGGCTGCCGGCGGCAATTTCATCGTCCGTCGCAGCAATCATATCCAGCGTGGCCAGCGCAGACAGCACGGCGCGAGTACCGGCGGCAACGCCGTCTTCGACCACCGCGAAAGAGCCGCCTGCTTCTATGGTCAAAGCTGCCAGCCCAGCGCCTGTCAGCGCCCCGGCCAGCGTGTTGGCCAGCGGGTGAAATACGTCAGAATCCTCCACCAGCAGTAACCCGGTTGCGCGGGCAATGTTCAGCACCTGCCGATAGAGCTTGCGGTTCGGGAACTCCTGCGGCGGATCTATCAGCACATAGGGCACCGAACGGATCCAGTCATTGTGCAGATCGATAACCAGGTCCGGTCCGGCTTTCACGATGGCGTCAAACAAACGCCGCGCAATCTGCTGCCCCATGCTGCCCACCGCATCGCCGGGAAAACAGCGGTTCAGGTCTTCGCGGTCAGCAGTAATAAAGCGGGAAACGTTTTCGAACCCCAGCGAATTGACCAGCGGGTACGCATAGACTTTGCCGCGCTGCAGGCCGTTGCGCCGAAACCTCGCAAAAACGTCATGCACAATCGCCGTGCCGCCCACTTCATCGCCGTGTATGCAGGCAGTCAGACACACCACCGGTCCCGGCTCGTGACTGTCGGCCACCAGCACAGGAATGCGGCGCTGCGTAATGTCACGCAGCCCCGCGATATCAATCGAACGGCGACTGATTTTCACGCTTTATGCAGTCCGTCAGGCAGCCCGTGACGGTGCGGCCGTGCGCAGCGCCAGCGCTTTGCGTTCGGCGCAAGCCAGCAACACACTACCGAGCATGTCCGCGTAACTGAGACCAGCCAGCTCTGCCATCCGCGCCAGGTGGCCGTCCCAGCACCAGCCGGGGTTCGGGTTGGCCTCCAGCAGCCGCGGTGTGCCGTTGGCATCCAGGCGCCAGTCGAACCGTGCGTAATCGCGGCAACCCAGCCGCTGAAACAGCCGGATACAGGAAGCGCTGAGAAATTCACTGGTGGCCTGCGGCAGTTCGGCAGGGATGGACCTGACTGCCGTAAAGTACGGCGATTCGGTGTCCCACTTGGCTTCGTAGCCGCAGATACGCGGCAGCCCGGCCGGCAACGCCGAATAATCCTCTTCAATGATGGGCAATACGGTGTAGTTATCGGGCGGGTTACCGATAATGCCCACACTGATATCCATACCGGTCAGGTATTCCTCCACCAGCACCGGGCGGTCATACCCGCCGGCTTCACGCGCCCGGGAAATGGCCTGCTCAAGCTGCTCAACGTCATAGCACACACTGTCCGCCGTGATGCCCACGCTGGAATCACCGAAATTGGGTTTTACGATGACCGGAAAATCCAGTGGCAGGGCAATAAAGGCGACCTGCTCCGGCGACACCATAAAGGCCTTGGGAACCGGTATGTCCATCTCGGTGGCAATACCCCGCACCAGGGACTTGTCATAGCAATACGCCAGACACTGCGGGTCACCGCCGGTGTAATCCATGCCCAGCATTTCCAGCAGCGCCGGGACATGCAGTTCCTTCAGGGCCTCATTGTTGAAGCCCTCGTCGCAGAGGTTAAACACAAAATCAATGTCGGCACGCTTTTCCCGCAGCGTGTCAAACAACCGGTCATGATCGTCCAGATAGCTGAATTCATAGCCGGGCAAACTGGCCAGTGCCTGTTTCAACTTATCTATGGTGTGAAAATCATCTTCGTCAAACCGATTGTCAGGCTTTACGCTGTCAGCGCGACGATGGTCGCCCAGCAGCACCGCCACCCGTCGTGTCGGTGTCGGCCGGGATGCCTTGCCGGCGTCCTGCTTGGTTGCGCGGGCCGTAATTAAAATGCGCTGCGCCATCATGCCAAGGTCCTGATTGCGCTTGGAGACCGTGGACATGGGCTCGGTGCGCGCCACGGTGAAACCGCAGCGCTCTATAAGCCTGCCAAGCTGCTCGGCATCGTACAGCCGTTCCGCATAAAACTGATCCGCAATCACGCCTTTTTTGACGTGGGTGATAACTTCGCGGGAAATCAGGCGCTGTTCGTCTTTGGAAAGCGATCGCTCACGGCACACAAAATAGTTTTTGTCGATCCATTCCCAGCTGCGCGGCTGAAAACTGCTGCGCAGGAAATCTCCGTCAGTAAAGTCAATCAGCAGCTGTCCGTCCGGCTTCAGAATG
>JAUIEY010000246.1 GCA_030429685.1 Gammaproteobacteria bacterium | reverse complement strand
TATCGCCCCATGGCGTGTCGCCTTTTGCGGTCGGATGATCAGACTGCGGCAGCGGCGGTGAATCGAAACGATGCATGAACCAGAAACCCCAGCCCTGATTGTGATCTTCGGTGTCGTACTCATGCACTTTATAAGTGTCACGATTGATTGCCGTAAATCCGTGCGTGGGATGCACGAACTCGTTGTGCGCCGGGTCCAGACCGTTCTCAATTGAACGCTCATAGTAGTACGGCACTTCAAGCACCAGCACTTCGTTCGCAGCCCAGCCTTCCTGGCCGTACTCTTCAATTTCCAGCAGCGGCGGGCGGCTTTCTTCGGGCTCGTCGCCGAGGAAGGCGAAAATGATGCCGTACTTTTCCTGCACCGGATATGAATCCACCTTGGCGCGAGCGGGCGGCTTTTTGCCGTAACCAATGGACGGGATGTTTTTGCACTGGCCGTCGCCGCCGAACTCCCAGCCGTGATACGGGCAGACGATGCAGCCATTGACCATGCGCGGCACGGCGGGACCGGCCGACCAGGCACCACCGAGCGAACCGCCGCGGTGGGTGCAGGTATCGCTCAGCACGTGGGCCTCACCTTCCTGGTCGCGAAACGCTACCAGGTTGCAGCCCAGCACCTTGGTCTTCTTGGGTTCGTCGTAGCCCAGATCTTCGCTGCGAAAAATCGGATACCAGAAATTGATGTACATGATGCCCCCTCCGAGGTGCTGTAAAAACGTCGGAGTCAGCATAGGCAGATGACTTTTGTCACTCTATCTGTAGATACCCGGTGACTTATGCGTATTTACCCTTACGCGGGTTAGCTCGCGGCAGGCGTAGACCCGGTCTAACTATCGTCTGGGCTAAGGCCGTACCTGGCCAGGAAGTCGTCACCGGTAAGTCGCTCCAGCCCCTCGGCAAAGCGGTAGCCGGGTGGCTGCGTGTCTATATAGATTTCGCCGACCAGCCGGAAATCGCTGTCGTCGTCGAAGGCACCTACCGTGATGTAGTAGTCATCACCCGAGACAAAATGAAAAAACAGGTGCGAGCCGCAATTCGCGCAAAAACCCCGTTCACCCCACTCGGACGAAGCATAGCGGCTGATGTACTCCGCGCCGTGCCAGGAGACACTTTCGGTGGCGGCAGCAAACGCCGGCCCGCCCGCCCAGCGCCGGCACATACCGCAGTGACAGGCGTGGTGGTGCAGCACCACCCCCGTCGCCGCAAAACTCACCTTGCCACACAGACATCTGCCACTTTTATCCATTTATGCACCCTGGTGTCAGACACCAAAATTTAATTGCGATTTAAGGCCCGCATTGGCTGATTGGACTTGTAAGTCATCGACTTCCACAACCATTCGGCAGGGCCGAACTGGTAGCGACTCAGCCACCAGTTGCTAAACGCTATCTGCAAGATCCAGATACCCAATACCACAAGGTACAGGTAGTAGCCCGTGAATTGCCCGTACAGACCGAGTCCCACGGTATAGAAAAGCAACAGGCCAATAATTGACTGGCCAAGATAGTTTGACAGCGCCATGCGGCCGACCGCCGCCAGCCGCGTGACCAGCCAGCTGCCGGCAAAGCCCCGGCAAAGCAGCACAATCAGGCCCAGATGACCGGTCGCCATGGCCATGCGCCGCAGGTCATAGTGGATAAGATTGCGCGCCTTGAGCAGCGGATCAAAGGCGGATCCAATAATCGCATTGGTTTCCCACAGCGCCAGCGGCAGGCCTATGCCATAACCGAGCACCAACATGAGCACGTAAGTGCGCGTCGGCGATTGCATCTGCAAAATGCCCGCGCGCAGCAGCGCCATGCCTATCAGCATGGCACCGAGGGAATCCAGAATCATGCTTTTCAGACCCACCACGATGAGCAGCACCAGGCTCACCGTCAGTTTCTGCGGCAGAAATTCAGCCAGCGTGCCGCTGCTGTTGACCCGAATGCCCTCCTGAATCTCTTCGCTGTCGAGCTGCGGACGGGCACGATTGACCATACTGGCCCATTCTTCGCGTCGTTTGGCAGTTGCCGCATCGTCTGTCGCCACTTCGCTCTGAAATTCGTAGCCAAACTCCTGTTGCAGTTCCACCGCCTCCTGCCAGCCGGAGTAACGCAGACCACCCTGCACGGCAAACACCGCCAAAGCCAGCACAACCAGTGTCAGCGGCCTGCAGCGGCGCAGCGGATACAGAACCAGCCCGACCAGCGCATAAATAAAAATGATATCCGCCGGCCACAGCAGCACGAACAACACGAACAACCCGAACAACATCAGAAACACCAGCCGCCGGTAGTAAATGCGCGCACTGCTGCTGCCGGGTGCTTTTTCATCCAGCCGGTTGACCATCAGCAGCATGCCGGCACCAAACAGCATGGAAAACAGCGCACGCTGGCTGCCTTCGAAAAAGGTATGCATCACTGACCATGTCGCCAGCGGCGCACCGCCCCAGTCGGCAACTATGGTCGGGTTGTCGTAAAAAGCCTGCGGCCCGGCAAATGACCAGATATTCATCAGCAGAATGCCAAGCACGGCGACACCGCGCGTGGTGTCGAGTGCATCTATGCGTTCCGATGCAGCAACAGGGGTGGCAGAAACGGTCGCGGAGTTCGTATTCATGGCGGCCCAGTCTGCCAGATTTGCTATGGTGTGCACACGCAAGACGGGGCGGAGACCACCATGAAGAATGCACAACAGGACAAGTTAGATAACAACAAGGAAGAATTTGATGCCGATCGCCGCGAAGCGCTCGGCCTGCTGCTGGCGCTGGGCGGCCTCGGCGGTTTCATGAGTGAAGCCGAAGCCGGTGGCCATCTCG
>JAUIEY010000245.1 GCA_030429685.1 Gammaproteobacteria bacterium | reverse complement strand
CAGAATGGACGCCCGCATGGTTTTGACCAGATCATAAGGTGCGCTGAATTCACGGATACCCGAAGCATCCACTTCAACTTCCATGGGGTCATGCAACAGCACATCCACGCCCATGCGTCCCAGCAACTGCACCATGGTGGTCACGTCGCGCAGATGCGGCACATTGGCTACCCGCACCTTGCCTTCAGACAACAGGGCGCCGGCAAGTATCGGCAGGGTGGCGTTCTTTGCTCCCGAAACAACGGTCTCGCCCTGCAGGACCCGGCCGCCCCTGATTGCCAGCTTCTCCATGGCCGCCCGCAGCTTCAGGCGCTGCCTTGTTCCTCCGGAGTCAGCGCAGTGATAGACAGGGCATGTATGTCACCGCCCATGCGGCTCCCCAGCGTTTTGTAGACCATCTGATGACGCTGCAATGGCCGTTTGCCGGCAAAATCCTGCGCCACAACAACCGCTTCAAAATGCGTGTTGTCATCGCTGGAAACCTGTACGCGGCATCCGGGTATACCGTCGGCAATAAGTTGTTCAATGTCGCTGGGTGTCATGACCAAAAAAAGATTCCCTCAAGACTGGCGGCATATTGTAGAGACAAATCGACTGTGTCTCTACGCGCCAGCAGGTATCATGCCAACGACATGCTCATTAACCTTCTTTATACGCTCGCCGGCTTTGTGATGCTGATCTGGGGCGCGGACCGATTTTCCGCCGGTGCCGGCGCAGTCGCCCGACTACTCGGCGTGCCGCCTGTTGTTATTGGCCTTACCGTGGTCGCTTTTGCCACCTCGGCACCGGAAGTCATGGTGTCGATATCTGCTGCCCGCGACGGCCTCACCGGCATGGCTGTCGGCAACGCGCTGGGCTCCAATATCGCCAATATCGGCCTGGTGCTGGGAGCTTCCGCCGTGCTCCGACCGATAAGCCATGAAATTTCCGTCACCCTGCGCAGCGAATTACCGGTGCTGTTCGCCGTCAGTATCGGGGCCGGTGCCCTGCTGCTCGACGGCTCGCTGGATTTCATGGACGGCATCATCCTGCTGATCGCGCTGGCGCTGTTTCTTTACTGGGTAAGCCGCACCGGCCAGCGCCTGCAGCCCGGCGACCCGGTAATTGCCGAAGCCGTGCAGGAACTGCCGCCAAGCATGGCGCCGTGGCGCGCCGGCGGTGCCCTGCTGATAGGCTTCGCGGTATTGCTGATCGGCGCCGAGCTGCTGGTGGACGGCGCCGAAAGCCTGGCTCGCGCCTTCGGGGTATCCGATCTGGTTATCGGCCTGACGGTAATTGCAGTGGGTACCAGCCTGCCGGAACTGGCGGTATCAGTGGTCAGCGCACTGCGCGGCGAAGCCGGCATCGCCATCGGCAATGTCATCGGCTCGAACGTTTTCAATTTGCTCGCGGTCATTGGCGCGGCGGGCATTGCCGGTCCCGGCGAACTGGATACTTCGGTCATCAGACAGCACTACCCGGTGATGCTGTTGTTTACGGTGGCGCTGTTGCGATTGACGTACAATCCCTTTGGTAAGCCGGGTATAGGCAGAGCGATGGGCCTGATATTGCTGGCAGGTTTTGTGCTGTATCAGATCTGGTTGCTGAGCGATGCCCTCTGAGCGCCGGCACAACGGAGAAACCGCGCATGAACAAAACGCCCGTGCAGACGGATCTGGGCGCCACCGCCCGACGGGTACTGGAGATCGAAGCCCGTTCGATCAGTGAACTGATACCGCGCATAGGCGACGATTTCGCGCGTGCCTGCGAGTTGTGCCTGAACTGCCGCGGCCGGGTTGTGGTTACCGGCATGGGCAAATCCGGTCACGTGGCCGGCAAGCTGGCCGCCACCCTCGCCAGCACCGGCACACCGGCTTTTTTCGTGCATCCTGCTGAAGCGAGTCACGGCGATCTGGGCATGATTACCCGTGATGACGTTGTGATCGCTCTGTCTAATTCCGGCGAAACCGCGGAAATCGTCACGCTGCTGCCATTGCTGAAACGCCTGGGCGTCAGCCTGATCACCCTGACCGGCAGCCTGACATCTACACTGGCAGAAGCCGCCGAGGTAACGCTGGATTTGTCGGTCAGCGAGGAAGCCTGCCCGCTCAATCTTGCGCCAACCGCCAGCACCAGCGCCGCGCTGGCCATGGGCGATGCACTCGCCGTGGCCTTGCTGGAAGCGCGCGGGTTTACCCAGGAAGATTTTGCCCTGTCACATCCGGGCGGCGCGCTGGGCAGAAAGCTGTTGCTGCGGGTGGCCGATCTGATGCACGCCGGCGATGAAATCCCGTGCGTGGGGCCGGATACCGGCCTGTCCGCGGGTTTGCTGGAAATGACCAGCAAGGGGCTGGGCATGACTGCCATTTGCGGCGACCACGGCGAATTGCTGGGCATTTTTACCGACGGAGACCTGCGCCGCACACTCGACAACGGCATTGATGTGCGCACGGCGGCCATGGCGGACGTAATGACGGTGGGCGGCAAAACCGCCACACCCGACATGCTGGCGGCCGAAGCCGTACACCTGCTTGAGCACAACAAGATAAACGCCCTGCTGGTGGTAGACAAAGCCAACAAGCTCGTCGGCGCTTTGAACGTTCATGATCTGTTTCGCGCCGGTGTAATGTAATAACAAGAGGGTTCAGCGGTGGTATACAAAAAAGTCGACATGGAAAAAGTGCGCCGCCAGGCCAGTGGCATAGGCCTGCTGGTGCTGGACGTCGATGGCGTGCTTACCGATGGCAGCATCCATCTGGATGCTGATGGCCGCGAGTGCAAAGTTTTTCATGTACGCGACGGCTACGGCATACGCCGGGCACTGGATG
>JAUIEY010000244.1 GCA_030429685.1 Gammaproteobacteria bacterium | reverse complement strand
GCGCACCGCCTGCACTATGCCCTCGGCAATCAGATCGCAACGCACGATACCGCCGAAAATATTTACCAGTATCGCCTCAACCGAATCATTGGAGAGAATCAGCTTAAACGCTTCGGCCACCCGCTCCGGAGTGGCGCCGCCGCCCACATCCAGGAAGTTGGCAGGCTCGCCGCCGTGCAGTTTGATCAGGTCCATGGTTGCCATGGCCAGTCCCGCACCGTTGACCATGCAGGCAATATTGCCTTCCAGTGACACATAATTCAGATCATGGGCAGCAGCCTGCGCCTCCATTTCATCTTCCTGCGACTTGTCGCGCATTGCCACCAGGGCCGGCTGCCGATACAGGGCATTGCTGTCGATATTGATCTTGGCATCGAGTGCAAGCAGGTCGCCATTGCCGTTCACGATTAACGGGTTTATCTCCAGCAGGCTCAGGTCGCATTCGACAAACAATTTGTATAAACCCTCACATAAACTCCCGAACTGCTTCATCTGCGCGGCAGTGAGTTCCATACCGAAGCCTAGCTTGCGAGCCTGATACGGCTGCAGACCCGCACCCGGGTTAATGCTGACGGTAAAGATCTTTTCCGGCGTGGCCGCCGCAACCTCTTCAATGTCCATGCCGCCTGCCGCCGACGCCATAAACGCGATGCGTTCGCTGGCACGATCCACCACCATGCTCAGGTACAACTCACGTTCGATGACACTGCCGGCCTCCACAAACACCTGGTTGATCGGCAGGCCTTCTGCGCCGGTCTGTTTGGTGACCAGCCGCTGGCCCAGCATTTCTGCTGCAGCCTGCTCGACTTCCTCGGGGCTGCGAGCCAGCTTCACGCCACCCGCTTTGCCGCGCCCGCCGGCATGCACCTGGGCCTTGACGACCCATAGCTCGCCGCCAAGTGAACTGGCAGCTGAGCGCGCGGTCTTGGGCGAATCCGCCACTTCACCGGTAGTCACCGGAATTCCGTATTTCGCAAACAGGCCTTTAGCCTGAAATTCATGCAAATTCATGCAACAAATCCTGAATCGAGGGGTTTTTCGGGTCTGCTACCCGCCTGCCGGCAGTCTGCCGCCAACGCGAGGGGCGCTATTGTCCGTTAAAGACAGCCTCAGTTAAACCCGCACAGCCAACAATTTGCCGCTGCGGCCCATGTGACCTGGTCGTATCCCCGGGCGGCCGCGGGTTGCTACAATGGCTGCGGCTCTCGATGTGCTGGTGGACGCACAAAAACTTGGTTGACACTACCCAAAGTTCAGCCCCGCAAACCGATACGGTGACCGGCGAACCGGACCTGAACCGGCGCATACTGACGCTGGTGGGCGGATTTCGGCTGCTGGTCGCTGCCGCACTGGTACTGGTGGCGCTGCTGCCTGCCGATACCGGTGTCCTCGGGCTGCGTTACCCAATCCTTTTTAATGCCAGTGTCGCGGTCTACGGGGTCGGTGCGCTGCTGATCGGCTTTCTGCTGCGCGGACACAGCTGGGAAACCCAGGGTATCGCCTGGCTGCAGCTCATTCTGGATATCAGCTGCATTGGCCTTATTGTGCACGCCAGTGGCGGCGTCGGCTCCGGCATAGAAGGGGTGCTGGTGGTATTCGTTGCCGCCACCGGCATGACGCTGCCGCAGGAGCGCGGCTATTTTGCGGCCGCAATCGCCGCCCTCATCGTACTGCTGGAGCAGGCCGTCAGCTACAGCCAGGGGATGTCGCCCGCCTCCAGCTTTGTGCAGGCGGGCGTGATCGGCGCCATCATGATGGCCATCATGGTCGCGCTGCAGCCGCTGCTGCGCCGGGTCAGCGAAACAGAAAGTCTGGCACGCCAGCGCGGCATAGATCTGGAGAATCTGGCCCAGCTGAACGACTACATTATTCAGACCCTGCGCGAAGCGATTATTGTGATTGACGAGCGCAACCAGATTCGGCTGATCAACCAGGCGGCTATTGAAATTCTTGCCACGCCGAAACTTAAATCCGGCAGCAGCCTGCAAACGGTGTCATCGGAAGTCTCGGCGCTGCTGAAAAAATGGCGTGCCAACGAGATTGATCTGGCCCGCGATATCCCGCAATTCGTAGCCGAAGACGGCAGCTCGGTGATCAATGCGCATTTTGCGCCGCTAGGTAACGCCGGCAACCAGGGTGCGGTGCTGGTCTTTCTTGAGGATGCCAGTCTGCTGGCCGAAAAAGTGCAGCAATCGAAGCTGGCAGCACTAGGCCGGCTGAGCGCCAGTATCGCCCATGAGATTCGCAATCCGGTCGGTGCGCTGAGTCACGCAGCTCAGTTGTTGAGCGAAGCAGAGCATATCGGCGCACAGGATCAGCGCTTTATCGAAATAATTCAGACCAATTCCCGCCGGGTCAGTGAAATTATCGAAAATATTCTGCAATTGTCGCGCAAAGATGTGGTGAAACCGGAAGTCATGCAGTTGCGCCCCTGGATTATCGATTTTGTCAAAGAGTTCGAGTCGACGCTGGAGCTGTTTGAAGGACAAATCAGTGTGCCGAACGGCGAGGATACCGAAGTGCGCATGGATCGCAGGCACCTGCATCAGGTGGTATGGAATCTCTGTGAAAATGCCATGAAATATGCCAGTGAGGCGGCCGGTGGCATTGCCGTGGAAATCAGCTTCGGGCGCTTAGCCAGCAGCGGCCGGCCATATCTTGAGATCGCCGATCATGGCCCCGGCATTCCCGACGACATGCAGGAGTCCGTTTTCGAACCCTTTGCTACCGGCCGTACCGGTGGCACCGGCCTTGGCTTGTATGTGTGCCGCGAACTTTGCGAACGCAATCGCGCCAATCTGCGCTACA
>JAUIEY010000243.1 GCA_030429685.1 Gammaproteobacteria bacterium | reverse complement strand
TCGCAGCCGGACACTTGTGCCTGATGCATCAGCGCCGCGCCGGTCGAAAACTGATCAAGGCTGAACACCGGATCCACCGCATACAGAGCATCGGCTATGGCAATCGAACGTTGCAGGGCATCTGCATGTTCGGCTACCACGCCGACGATGCCGGAATTGAACATTACCGTATCGCCTGACAACTGTTGCCCGCAAACCTCGCGGCCGGCACCCAGCCACGCCGTAATCGGCCCCCAGATCTCATGCTTGCGGATGGGTCCTTCGGCTGCGTGCATCAGGGCCGTGCCCGGCGACAGCCGAGCGGCGAGTTGTTCCGGTGCGGTCAGAAACAATGTATCGGTATCGAAATAAATGACCGGGCCGGAGCCCTGTTCCAGCGTCTGACGGACCAGGTGCAGCTTGACAAGATGCGTAATGCCGGAGCCGCGGGTCCAGTCCTGCCACTCCGCGGGGCTTATTATGCGTTCGGTGACCGGCAACGGGAATCCGTCCAGCGGCCGGTCGGTGTAGACAACAATGCGAGTGCTGTCGTCTTCGCGCAGCTTCAGGGCGCTAAGTACGCTGCCGAACAATTCGACACGATAGCGTCGGTCGTCGCCATAGATCACTGTAACCAGGGTTAACATTCAGGTAGCAGCCTCCAGCATTCGGTCTATGGTAGCCAACAATGCTGCCGGCGAAACTTGAAACTGATCTGCTGATCCGGCAGCAACCACGAAACCCCAAATCAATTCCAGAGAGTTGCAAAAGCCGCGGTACACAGCATTAAAGCGTGCTGCCGGTTGAATGCACAGCAGGCCTCCGCCGGGGCGCAAATTGAGAACGCCATGGGCCAGCTGACTGCCTTCTACGCCTACCACCAGGGGCGACTGGTTCAGCAATTGACAGATTTCCGCCGCGCTCATGCTTTCCGGATCAACAATATTGAAGCCACGTTCCTGCAACAATGCTTCGACTTCCGCTTCGTTTTGCAGGGCGCGGCGGGAACCGGCAGCGCCACGCCGTATATAGGCGGGCGCGTTAGCAGCGCCTGCCGCAAACCGGCTGCGCAGGCGATCGCGCAGCTGCTGCAGGCGTGCGCGGCGATGACTGTTCTGCGAGTGATCAGTAAACAACCACAGATCGCGATAGCGGGTTGCCGCAGCGGCCGCGCAGGGCACCTCACAATATTGCAGATAGTCCAGCATCTGCGCGGTGCGGGGGCGCAGTGAACCGCCGCAGACCGGCTGGCCGAAATTGCTGCCAAGCAGGGCAGTGCTGGCGTCATCGAGCAGAAAGTGCGCGAAATAGTCGTTGCCGGCAGCCGAGGAACATAAGGCCACCGGGGTTTCAGAATCGGTAACCCAGGCCGGCGAAAACGGTACCTTGCCGAAGGTGAGGCGCTTCATACTGCGGCCATTGCACAACTGCCCGGCAGACAGCACGACATTGCGCAGATGCATGGCGAGCGTCGCTGTGTGGTGCACACAATCACGGGTCGCGAGATGAATTTCGTCCTGCAGACCGGCGGAAAATTCATGTACGCCGGTAATACGCTCGAGGTCGCCAACGGGAAAAATTGCCGCCCGCATTGACTGCTCCTCGGCCGCGCAGATTTGCACTGTTTCCGCGGCACAGGCTTCCAGCGGGCGAGCACCCGGCAGACGCTGCAGGATGCGGCTGCTCAGTGGCGCGAACGTGACGCCTGCCATTAGCCGGACTGTCCTGTGAAAACACGCTGCATCTGTGTCACAAACGCATTTGAATGGAGATAGTCGTGCAGCACGGCATGAGCGTTGCGGGCAATGGCCTGTCGCAGTGGCGAATCATCGAGTACGCGTCGCAATGTGACGTTGAAGTCGCTCAAATCCCAGCTTACAGGTACGTATGTTTCCCAGGGGCGGAAAATGTCAGGCGCTGTTTCAATATGGCTCATGTCCGGTTTCAGCAATACGGCGCCTGCCATCACGGCTTCGTAATCGCGCCAGCAGACTTCGCCGTAACCGAAGGGGCTGAAACAAACCTTGGCGCGCCGCAGTTCGCAGATAAAGCGATACAGTGGCAGGCTGCCCTCGCTGGCAACGTTCAGGTCAGCGAATTGCCCCAGTGCCGCTGCCGCCTCGCTGCGCATGGCCTGATACCAGTCGGTTCCGGCCACCGCAAACCGGGCATGCAGGTCTATAGTGCGCTGCGGTCCCGGGTCATAGGGCCGCATCAGGGCAGGCAGTAATAACGGCGCCGTTGCAAAGGACGGGCCGACTACCAGCTTGTCCATAAAACCGGTCGGAATGGCGAAACAGTATTCCTGTTCGGGTATCTGCAGCCGGCGCGCATAATGATCGGCCAGATTGGTATCACCCAGCGTCGTCTGACCGTATTGGCTGCGATCCCGCAGCACATGTTTTTTTACGTATAGATCCACATGCGGATCAAGCCGCGCGGCATTGCGCAAATCGGCAGGCGCCGACCAGTCGAGGTAAATCAGTCGTGCGACCGGGTTGTCGCGGCGTATTTGCTGCAACAAACGTTCCAGTTTCCTGTCACTGATGTCGTAAGGAGTCTGGAATGCAACTGTCGTTGCATTCCGGTGCCGAACCTGTCGCCCTGCCAGAAAATCATCCAGCGATGCCTCGCGGATGGAGACATCATAGGCGTCGCGCAATGCGACGGAGAAATAGTGGAACGGAAAGATCTGGCTTTGCGGAATTCGTTCGCTCTGGGCAACCAGCAGCAAACGCTCGCGAGCGTCCTCTGCAAACGGTTTGGCCATATTTTTTGCGCGCAGGCGTTCGGCGCGCCGGCGGCAGCGGAAATTGTGCAGGCGCTCTGCCGCCA
>JAUIEY010000023.1 GCA_030429685.1 Gammaproteobacteria bacterium | reverse complement strand
CGTGAAACCATTGCCACGCTGGTTGGTAAAAGCGGGTTTCCGCCACTGGTGCTGCAACCGATAAATTTTGAAAGCCTGTATGCACAGGCGCAGAATCAGCAGGGCGCGCAGGCCTAGGCAGGTTGGCAGGACAACGCCATGAATTCAGGCTCTAAAGCGATCGGTATTATCGGCGCGGGTTCCTGGGGTACAGCGCTGGCAATTCAGCTGGCGCGCGCGGGACAACAGGCGTCGTTGTGGGGCCGCGAACCCGAAGTGATTCAGGCATTAACCGAACAACGCTGCAACACGGTGTTTTTGCCGGAATGCCCGATACCTGACAATCTTGCCATCTGCGCCGATCTCGACGAACTGGTCAGCCGCAATCGCGATTTGCTGGTGTGCGTTCCCAGTCATGTGTTCCGCAGCGTGCTGGAGAGTATTCGCCCGCAGTTGCAGGGTGATGCCCGCGTTGCCTGGGCCACCAAGGGTTTTGAAGTCAGCTCCGGCAAGCTGCCCCATCAGGTCGCGCATGAAGCGCTGGGCATTGAAGTGCCGCTGGCGGTGGTTTCCGGCCCGACCTTTGCGCGCGAAGTCGGCCTGGGTTTGCCGACCGCGATGACCGTGGCCGCAACCAATGCTGATTTTGCGGATGAGCTGGCATGGCGTTTTTCTGACAAGAACTTTCGCGCCTATACATCGACCGACATGATTGGCGTGGAAGTCGGCGGCGCGGTTAAAAATGTTCTGGCAATAGCAACCGGTATGTCCGACGGTCTGGGTTTCGGCGCCAATACCCGCATTGCGCTGATCACCCGGGGTCTGGCAGAAATGACCCGTCTGGGCGTGGCGCTGCATGCCAATGCCGATACCTTTGCCGGGCTTTCCGGCATGGGTGACCTGGTGCTGACCTGCACCGATGACCAGTCGCGCAACCGACGCATGGGTCTGGCGCTCGCAGCCGGCAAGACCGTCGAGGAAACCTGTGCCGAAATCGGCCAGGTGGTGGAGGGCATCAAGGCCGCTGCCGCCGTGCATAAGGTTGCGCAGGATCTGGGCGTGGAAATGCCGATTTGCGAGCAGGCCTACCGGATTCTCTATGAAGGGGCCGCACCCCAGGAAGCGGTCGCCGCGCTGATGCAGCGCGAAGTCAAAGCTGAAGACTGAATTCGCCGGCGCCGCGTCGCCGGGCAAGAAAAAAGCGCGGGGGCCGTCCCTGGCCGCCAGCGCGCTATATGATCACGATAGCCTGGCGAACGGCTTTCTATTGTGATTCGCGTCACATTCCGAAGCGCCCGGTCGGGGAATGGTCCTCGCGGCTCAGTCGCTACGCTCCGATTCGCCGCGACAACCACCCCCGCCCAAGCGCTTCTCAATGCGGTCACCGACCCCCGATGAACCCCTGCTGCCGCCAGGCTTCGTAAATCACAATTGCGACCGAGTTGGACAGGTTCAGACTGCGATTATCCGGTCGCATCGGAATCCGCAGACGCTGTTCGGCGGGCAGCGCATCGAGAGTTTCCTGCGGCAGGCCGCGGGTTTCCGGCCCGAACAGAAAGGCATCGCCGTCACGGTAAGTCACCGCGGCATAACTACGACTGCCGCGCGTGGACAGCGCGAACAGCCGTCGTGGCTGCAGCGACTGCAGACAATTCTGCAGCGAATCATGTTCCTGCACGGCTGCATATTCATGGTAGTCGAGGCCGGCACGGCGCATACGCCGGTCATCCAGCGCAAAGCCGAGCGGATGCACCAGGTGCAGTGTGGTGCCGGTGTTGGCGCAAACGCGTATGATATTGCCCGTGTTCGGAGGAATCTCCGGCTGATAAAGAATCAGATCAAACACCTCGGCACCCGATTTTCATGACAGACAAATTCACCCAAAACCCCGCACTGGCGACTGAATTCTGCGGTCTGCAGATGGCATCGCCCATCGTATTGTTGTCCGGTTGCGTGGGCTTCGGCGAAGAATACACGCGTGTGGCAGGTTTCTCGAACCGCGACGCCGGCGCCATCGTGCTCAAGGGCACAACTTTGGAGCCGCGGCTTGGCAACGCGCCGCACCGCGTGTACGAAACGCCGGACGGCATGCTCAATGCCATTGGCTTGCAGAACCCCGGGGTAGACAAGGTTGTCGACGATATATTGCCCACCCTGGACTTCAGTGAAACAAGATTCATTGCCAACGTCTGCGGCTCCACCGTCGAGGACTACGCAGCGGTTACCAAACGATTCGATGACTCGCCCATTGATGCCATCGAAATCAACATATCCTGCCCGAACATAAAAGAAGGCGGCGTCTCTTTCGGCAACGATCCGGACATGTCGGCACGCGTTGTCGCAGCCTGTCGCGCAAATACCAGCAAACCCATCATTGCCAAGCTGTCGCCCAATCAGACAGACATTCAGGAGAATGCCCGGCGCTGCATCGAGGCCGGCAGCGACGGACTCGCCGTTATCAATACATTGATGGGCATGGCCATCGACGTGGATAAACGGGAACCAGTCATCGGCAATATTCAGGGGGGTCTGTCGGGCCCGGCTATCAAGCCCATTGCACTACTGAAAGTAAAACAGGTGTACGAAGTGGCCCGCCGCCACCGCGTGCCGATTATCGGGCAGGGCGGTATTACCTCCGCGCGGGATGCACTGGAATTTATTATCGCCGGCGCCGCTGCCGTCGGCGTCGGCACAGCCCTGTTCTACGACCCGCTGGTCTGCAAGACTATCAACAGCGGCATTGCCAACTACCTCAGCAAACACAATTTCAATAATGTCGCCGCGCTGGTGGGCTCCATGCACGCCAGTGACGACGAACTCGACGAAGCCGTATCCGGCTGAACAACAAAACCAGGAAATACATATGAGCAAGCAGTGGGACAACCCGCCCGAAATGCAGATTGATACAGAAAATGACTACAAGGTGTCGATGGAAACCAGCAAAGGCCTGATAGAAATCGAGCTGTATGCATCAGCCGCGCCCAAAACGGTAAACAACTTCGTTTTTCTGGCGCAGGAAGGCTTTTATGACGGCGTCAGTTTTCACCGGGTGATTCCTGATTTTGTGATCCAGGGTGGCGACCCGACCGGTTCCGGCGCCGGCGGACCGGGTTACCGCTTCGAAGACGAATTTGACGGTAATCCGCACCAGCATGAGCGCGGTACCCTGTCGATGGCCAATGCCGGCCCGGGCACCAATGGCAGCCAGTTTTTCATTTGTCACAGTCCGCAACCGCACCTGGACGGCCGCCACACCGTTTTCGGCAAAGTCACCGAAGGTCTCGATGTGGTGGATCAGATTCAGCAGGGCGACGCGATGATAAAAGTCTCGGTCGCCGGCTAGTCGAGGCCCAGCTCTTTAATCTTGCGCGTCAGCGTGTTGCGCCCCCAGCCGAGTAGCCGGGCGGCATCCTGTTTGCGGCCGCCCGAAGCCTGCATGGCGGAGCGAATCAGGGCGCCCTCAAATACCGGCTGGGCTTCCTCGAGCAACGGCGCGGTTGCGCCATTCGCCAGTTTGCGCCCGGCCCAGGCCGCCAGCGCATCACTCCAGTCACTGGCGGTGCTGCCGCTGCGCCCGCCGACTTCGGGCGGCAGGTCAGCCGGCCGAATTTCATTGCCGGGTGCCGTCACCGTCATGCGCCGCACCGCGTTCACCAGTTGCCTCACGTTACCGGGCCAGTCAAACCCGCTCAGCTTGTCCAGCGCGTCAGCGCTGATGGTCTTGGCATCGACACCAAGTTCATCGGCCGCCTTGCTCAGGTAGTGCTGCACCAGCATGGGTATGTCTTCACGGCGCTCCCGCAGTGGCGGTGTATTGATGCGCATAACATTCAGACGGTGGTACAGGTCTTCGCGAAAGTTACCTGCAGCAACCGCATCCTCGAGATTCTGGTTGGTAGCGGCAATAATCCGTACATCGACCCGGATAGCCTTTTGGCCGCCAACCCGATAGAACTCGCCCTCCGCCAGCACGCGCAGCAGACGAGTTTGCAAATCGGGTGACATGTCGCCTATTTCATCCAGAAACAGCGTGCCGCCATCGGCCTGTTCAAACCGCCCGATGCGCTGCCGGTCGGCGCCGGTAAAAGCGCCACGCTCGTGGCCGAATAATTCCGATTCGAGCAGTTCCGCAGCAATCGCGGTGGTATTCAATGCCACAAAAGGTTCATTGACGCGCGGACTGTGCTCGTGCAGCGCGCGCGCAACCAGCTCTTTGCCGGTGCCCGATTCGCCGGTAATCAATACCGTCATGCTGGCCCGTGAAAGCCGCCCGATAGTGCGGAATACATCCTGCATCGCCGGGGCCTGCCCGACCATGCCCGACATGCCGGGCGCCGCGGCCGCGGCTGACCCGGCCTTGCGCGCCCGGCCCGCCTCGGCAGCCCGATTGACCAGCGATACAGCATCGTCAACATCAAACGGCTTGGGCAAATACTCGAAAGCGCCCGACTGATAGGCAGCGACGGCGCTGTCCAGATCGGTATGCGCGGTAATGACAATAATTGGCAGATCAATGTTCATGGCTGCGATCTGGCTGGAAAATTCCAGCCCGTCCATACCGGGCATACGGATATCGGTGATCAGTACATCCGGCCGTTGCAGCGATAATTCGTCCAGTGCGGCCTGCGGGTCGGCAAAACCACGCGCGTCCATGCCATCCCGCTGCATCGCTTTTTCCAGCACCCAGCGCACTGAGTCGTCATCATCGACTATCCAGACACTCTGACGGTTCGCGGCACTCATGCTTCGCCGACCTCATCCGCATCGGTGGCCACCGGCAAACTTACGGAAAATACGGTTCGGCCCGGCTGCGATACAAACTCAATCAGCCCCTGGTGACGGTTGACCAGTTCCTGTGCCAGCGGCAAACCGATGCCGGTGCCGTCATCACGCCCGGTCACCAGCGGATAAAAAATGGTCTCGGCAATTTCTTCCGGCACGCCGGGTCCGCTGTCTTCAATTTCCACTACCGCGACCAGCCGGTGCATACGATTACTCAACACCTGGTGGGTACGGACGCGGGTACGCAGTATCAGCTGACCTTCGCCAGCCATTGCCTGAACCGCATTGCGCATCAGGTTCAGAAATGCCTGCGTCATCTGATCGCTGTCCAGCAGCAGTTCCGGCAGGCTGGGATCGTAGTCGCGCTGAATCTGCAGTCCCGGCGTCTCACTGCCCACCAGGCGCGCCACGTGTTCCAGCACCTCATGCAGATTGCGCAACTGCATGTCCGGTTTCCCGCCCGGACCCAGCAACCCGGCCACCAGGCCTTCCAGCCGGTCCGCTTCACCAATGATCACCTGCGTAAACTCATGCAGGGACGGATCATCCAGCTCGCGCTCCAGCAATTGCGCGGCGCCGCGCAGGCCACCGAGGGGATTGCGGATTTCATGCGCGAGCTGCTGCAGCATGCGCCGGCTAACGCCGCGCTGCGCCACCAACGCGCTTTCGCGGTCCAGCTGATGCCGCTGGGTGATATCAAACAGTTCAACCATCAGAATATCGCTGCTGCCATCGTTGGCAGGACTGACACGCGCGGCAACTTCGAGCTCGCTGCCATCGCGCTGCGGTGCCATCACACGCAGTGTTTTACCGAAGCTTTGCGATTCGACGCGCGCCCGGGAGCACAATTCATCCAGCTCATCGAGCCCCGGCACCAGCCGCGCCAGCGTATTGCCCCGCGCCCGCTTTGCGCTTATACCCAGCAGGCCTTCGGCTGCGGTATTCAATGCGGCAACACGATTGCCGGCGTCGAGTACCAGCACTGCCGTAGCCAGCGCATCAAAAAGATTTTCGAGATTTTGTCTGGCAGAACCTGCGGCAGAACGCTCAGTCATGGCAGGGCCCGGATTGGCCGGGGCAGCTCCCGGCTGGCTGGTCAGTTTCTGACCGAGGTTTGCTTGTAGAAGAACGTCACCGGTTGCGCCTGCTTCACCGCCCGTCCGTTCACGTCCAGAATCTCTGCCGAGATACGGTGTTCGCCGCGATACACCTCTGACAATTGCACACTGGTCGCTCGCGGTGCTTTCGCTGCGATCAGCCGGCCGTCGTAATAGATGTTGAGACTGTGGCCGGGCTTCAGTGCCGGCTCCGGGCTCACTGAGACGGTGATGATGCCGCCGGTGTTCCAAATGGTCTCCTCCTGCGTCGGGCTCACAATTTCCAGCGCTGCATAGACCTCGGCCGGTTCTGCAGCAGGTACGTTCGCTGCCGGAGCAGGGCGCGCAACAGCCGGTGCGGAAAAAGCCTGCGCCGGATTCAGTTCGATCTGCTCGGCCCCGTCACGCGGCACATCCGAATAGTGAACCTGACCGTTGCCATCCACCCAACGGTAGATTTCATCGGCCGGCACCGGTGCGGAAACCGCCACAGACAGCGTCAGCAGAGCAGTGAAAAAAGTCTGTTTGCACATACCCAAAGCATAACGCCATGCTGCCCGGGGGGCCAACTCAACCTCCCGGGCCTGATGCCCGGGAGGTTGGCCAGCTTATGTTTACGCCTGTCAGCGCGCAGTGCGGCCTAGAGGCTGTAGTACATGTCCACTTCGCACGGGTGGGTGCTCATGCGCAGACGCTGCACTTCTTCGTTCTTCAGCGCGATGTAACCGTCAATCAGATCATTGTCGAACACATCACCGGCCAGCAGGAATTCGCGGTCTTTGTCGAGCGCATCCAGGGCCTGGTCAAAGGCATAACAAACGGTCTTGAGCTGCTTCTCTTCTTCCGGCGGCAGGTCATACAGATCCTTGTCCATGGCGTCGCCAGGATGAATCTTGTTCTGAATACCGTCGATACCTGCCATCAGCATGGCTGCAAACGCGAAATAGGGGTTTGCAGTACTGTCAGGGAAACGCACCTCGATACGCCGTCCTTTCGGATTGGAAATAAACGGAATACGGATAGAAGCCGAACGGTTACGGGCCGAATAGGCCAGAATACACGGCGCTTCAAAGCCCGGCACCAGACGCTTGTAGCTGTTGGTGGAAGCATTGGCAAACGCGTTGATAGCACGCGCATGCTTAATGATACCGCCGATGTAGTACAAAGCAGTTTCACTCAGGCCACCGTAGCCGTCACCACTAAAGATATTTTTGCCACCTTTCATGAGGGACTGGTGAACGTGCATGCCATTACCGTTGTCACCGACCAGCGGCTTCGGCATAAAGGTCGCGGTTTTGCCATAGCTGTGGGCGACATTCTGTACCACGTACTTCAGGGTCAGAACTTCGTCAGCTTTTTTCACCAGCGTGTTGAACTTGACGCCGATTTCACCCTGTCCGGCAGTTGCCACTTCATGGTGGTGCACTTCAACCGACAGGCCGTATTCTTCCAGCGCCAGACACATCGCGGAGCGAATGTCATGCTGTGAGTCGACCGGGGGAACCGGGAAGTAACCACCCTTGATGCCCGGACGGTGACCGATGTTGCCGTCATGATGCTCGGCATCGCTGTTCCAGGCGCCCTCAATAGAGTCAACCTTGTACATACAGCCCTGCACATCATTTTTGACTTTAACGTCGTCGAAAATGAAAAACTCGTTTTCCGGACCGAAGTAGGCTTCATCGGCAATACCGGTAGATGCCAGGAATTCTTCAGCGCGTCGCGCCGTCATACGCGGGCAACGGTTGTAGCCCTGCATAGTAGAAGGTTCATAGACATCGCAGCGGATGTTGACCGTGCCGTCGTCGGTGAAGATATCGGTGACGGCTGTGGTCGGATCCGGCATCAGAATCATGTCGGATTCGTTAATGCCCTTCCAGCCTGCGATCGACGAACCGTCGAACATTTTGCCTTCGGTGAAAAAATCTTCGTCAATTGTGCTGGCGGGTACTGTTACGTGCTGTTCCTTGCCCTTGGTATCTGCGAAACGCAGGTCAACGAACTTTGCATCAGTCTCTTTCAGCATGTTGAGCACATCAGCTGATGTCGTCATTGCTTGTTCTCCTCCGGAGATGAACTCCACTGGGGTTACTGAAACGGTTAAAACCGGTTATACGAAATCGGCGGGCAGAACCTGAGCTCAGGCCCTGCAACCAGAGCAAGCATTAGTGCATGAAGCGTGCCAAGTTCGAGTAAGTGCTAAGAGGTTGTTTCTTATGCTTCTTTTTGGAGCGCGCCGGAATTTCACGCGCTATTTTAGTGCATTCCGCGGTATTTGTGCACTTTTTTAGTGCATAAATTGACATCTCTAGGTCCTGCCGCCGGGGTGGCTTTTTTCGGCCGCTCGCCTTCGGCGTCCATGCCTCGGCTCGCTGTCGTTCCGGCTCACTCTCGCTATCCCTGCTCCGTTCGCCTTCAAGACCCGCCAAAAACCACCCCGGCGCCACGCCCTTCAGTCCCCCACTTTCAGCACAATATATAAAGGGTGATAAACCCGAAAAATTGCTAAACTTCGCGCCTTTCAGGGACGGCAACATTTTCCGGTGACTTTTCAGGACCTTATTTTATCGCTGCAGCGCTACTGGGCCGATCAGGGTTGCGTGGTGCTGCAACCCTTTGACGCCCCGATGGGTGCCGGCACTTTCCATCCCGCCACCTTCCTGCGTGCCATTGGTCCGGAGCCCTGGAACGCCGCCTATGTGCAGCCCAGCCGGCGACCCACGGACGGGCGTTACGGCGACAATCCGTTCCGGCTGCAGCACTACTACCAGTTCCAGGTGGTGCTGAAGCCGTCCCCGGATGACATTCAGGATCTCTACCTGGGTTCACTGCGCCATCTGGGCATTGATACCCGTGTGCACGATATCCGTTTTGTCGAGGACAACTGGGAATCGCCGACGCTCGGCGCCTGGGGGCTGGGCTGGGAAGTCTGGCTGAATGGCATGGAAGTCACCCAGTTCACCTATTTTCAGCAGGCCGGCGGACTCGACTGTAAACCGGTGAGCGGTGAAATTACCTACGGTCTGGAACGTATTGCCATGTACCTGCAGAACGTCGCCAGTGTATTTGATCTGATCTGGGCTGACGGCCCGGCCGGCAAGGTAACTTACGGCGACGTGTTCCATCAGAATGAAGTCGAGATGTCGCGCTTCAATTTTGCAGAGGCTGATGTCGCCGTGCTGTTGGCCCGGTTTGATGAAGCAGAACGGCAGTGCACGCGGCTTATTGAAGCAGGCCTGGCACTGCCGGCCTATGAATACGTGCTCGATGCCTCGCACAATTTCAATTTGCTCGATGCCCGCAAAGCCATTTCGGTTTCCGAACGGCAGCGCTATATCCTGCGGGTGCGGGCGCTGGCCCGCGCTGTCGCGCAGGCCTATTACGACGGCCGTGAAACACTGGGCTTCCCCATGCTGTCTGACAACTCCCGGCAGGATGTGGACAAGGCATCATGAGTCGCGCTGATTTTCTGGTCGAACTGGGCACTGAGGAGCTGCCCCCCAGAGCGCTGCTGCAGTTGCGCGATGCATTCGCCGCCGGGATTCGCAACGGCCTGGCTGATGCGCGGCTGGAACATGGCGAAATTCTCAGCTTTGCCACACCGCGGCGCCTGGCGGTACTGGTTGCAGAACTCAGCACCGTGCAGCCCGAACAACGCATCGAAAACCGGGGCCCGCCGGTGGCTCTCGCGTTCGATGCGGATGGCAAGGCAACCCGCGCGGCTGAGGCTTTTGCCGGCAAGTGCGGTGTTGCTGTGGATCAGCTGGAGCGCCTCAGCACCGACAAAGGCGAATGGCTGTATTACCAGGGCACAGTCGCCGGTGCGGCAGCGACCGAGCTGTTGCCCGACATTGTCGAACGCGCCCTGGCCGACCTGCCCATTCCCAAACGAATGCGCTGGGGCGCCAGCGAGGTCGAGTTTGTGCGTCCGGCGCACTGGTTACTGATGCTGCTGGGCGATGCGGTCGTGCCTGCCACGCTGCTCGGCCTGCAGGCCGGCAACCGGACTTTCGGTCACCGTTTTCTCTGTCCTGATGCCATCACCGTGCATCAACCGTCTGAATATGTCGCCGCGCTGGAACAGCACGGTAAGGTCATCGCCGATTTCGCCACTCGCCGCGAGCGGGTGGTTAGCGCTGCGCGTTCCGCGGCCGAAAAGCTGGGCGGTCAGGCGCTGTTGCAGGATGACGTGGTGGACGAAGTTACCGCACTGGTCGAATGGCCGGTGCCGGTGGCCGGACAATTCGCCGGCGAATTTCTCACTTTGCCGCGGGAAGTGCTGATCTACACGCTGCAGGATCATCAGCGTTATTTTCCGGTCACCCGTGACGAACAGTTGCTACCGGCATTTATCACTATAAGCAACATCGAAAGCACGCAACCGGACGAAGTGCGGCGGGGCAACGAGCGCGTGGTGTTGCCGCGCCTGCAGGACGCCGCTTTTTTCTGGCAGCAGGATGTGGCCAGACCGCTGGCTGACAAAGTTGCCGCGCTGGATAGTGTCGTTTACCAGCAAGGCCTCGGCAGTCTGCTTGAGAAATCACGGCGGGTAGCGGAACTCGCCGCCGGGCTGGCGGCCCCGCTGCAGGCTGACCCGTCGCAGGTACAACGGGCGGCCGAGTTGAGCCGCGCCGATCTGCTTACCGACATGGTGGGCGAGTTCCCCAGTCTGCAGGGCCGCATGGGCTACTACTACGCCACCGCGGACGGCGAAGCCGAAGCCGTGGCGGTCGCGCTGGAGGAGCAATACCTGCCGCGCCACGCGGGTGACCGGCTGCCCCAGACACCGGCCGGCCAGGCACTGGCACTGGCAGACCGGCTGGACACGCTGGCGGGTATATTCACGCTGGGTAAAAAACCTACCGGTAACAAGGATCCGTTTGGTCTGCGCCGCCAGGCACTGGGCATTATTCGCATCGTCATAGAAGGCGAACTGGATATTGACCTGCCGGGGCTGCTGCAGGCAGCCGCCGCACTGCAACCGCAGCAGCAAGGTGACAAAGCCGTTACGCCGACTGCGGTCGCAGCAGTTGTGTATGACTTCATCATGGACCGGCTGCGCGCTTGGTACACGGACGGCCATGCTGCCGGTTATAAAAAAGGTGCCATCAGCGCTGAAATGTTTGCCGCTGTGCTGGCGCGCAAGCCCGACTCACTGCTCGATTTCGATGCGCGCATTCGTGCCGTGCACAGTTTTATGTCTCACGACAGCGCAGCCAGTCTGGCGGCGGCCAATAAACGCATCGCGAATATTTTGCGCAAAGCCGGCGATGCAGCAGGTCAGCAACCGACGGTAAATACAGACATATTCGAAAACAGCGCCGAAACGCGTTTGCATGAAGCGATCTGCAGTTTGCAGGCGGATCACGGCAAAGATCTGGATAGTCGCGATTACGAACGTCTGCTGGTAAGGCTGGCGGAACTGCGGCAGCCCGTAGACAACTATTTCGATGAAGTGATGGTCATGGCAGATGACCCGACTCAGCGCGACAATCGTCTGGCGCAGCTCAGTGCACTGCGCAAACTTTTTCTGGATGTTGCCGACATCTCACAGATATCCGCGCCCTGACAGCACCGCAATTCCCGCTCATGACCTTAAGCCCCCCCAAAGTCGTGTTGCTCGATCGCGACGGTGTCATCAATCAGGACTCCGACGACTACATAAAATCAATTGCGGAATGGACGCCTGTACCGGGCAGCCTTGATGCCATCGGGCGACTGCACCGTGCCGGCTACCTGCTCGGCATTATCACCAACCAGTCCGGGGTTGGTCGCGGGCTGTTCAGCCTGGATACGCTCTGGGGTATCCACCGCCATATGCTGCAGCAGATACTGGATCACGGCGGCTTTGTGCAACGAATTTTTTTCTGCCTGCACACACCCGAAGACCATTGTGACTGCCGCAAGCCCAAACCCGGTCTGTTGTACCAGGCGGCGGAGTACTTTGCCTGCGGCCTCGACAACATGATTTTTGTCGGCGACAAGCCCTCCGACGTTGCCGCCGCAAGGGCTGCCGGCGCACAGCCGGTGCTGGTGCGCACCGGCAATGGCAGACAAACCGAGGCAAGTATGGAACCGGCCGAGCTGCCGCCCGTATACGATGACCTGGCTGCCTTCGCTGATGCGCTGCTGGAGAACTCGCGGTGAGATTTCTGCGTTTCGCCTTGTTTAACCTGCTGTCCTGGATCGCCGTGGTTATCTGGGGCATTCCGGTCCTGCTGGTCGCGCCCTTTGGCCATCGCTTTCCCTACGCCATTGCGCGCAACTGGTGCAGGGTAATTCGTTTCCTGCTGAAGTGGATCTGCGGCCTGCGCTACCGCGTAGAGGGCCGGGAAAATTTTCCCGCGCAACCTTGTGTATTGTTTATCAAACACTCGTCGGCATTCGAAACCTTTGTACAGATCATTGAGTTTCCGCGCGCCTGCTGGGTGCTGAAACGGGAGTTGTTGTGGGTGCCGTTTTTCGGATGGGCGCTGCAAGCGATGCGGTCAATCGCCATTGATCGCACTGCCGGCGGCACGGCCGTTAAGCAGGTGGTGGAACAGGGCAAACAGCGGCTGGCGGACGGCCTCAGCGTATCAATCTTTCCGGAAGGTACCCGCATGCCGCCGGGTGAAACCAAACGCTACGGCATCAGCGGGACGCTACTGGCCGCTGCGAGTGGCGCGCCCATTGTGCCCATTGCCCACAATGCCGGTTACCACTGGCCGCGGCGGGCTAAAGGTATCAAGCCGGGAGAGGTGGTTTTCGTCGTTGGCAAACCGGTCACCGCAACCGATCGTGAGCCGCGCGAGGTGAACGATGAGATCCAGAACTGGATAGAAAACGAGGTGGCACGTATAGTCAGTCAGGGTTGAGGGGGGACAACATGGCAGACCAGGCGTTTCCGGTAAAAACCATACTGCTGGCAGCAGCCAGCGCACCTGTTTCTTACGGCCATACCATCGTGCGCAAATCCGTACCCGGCGTCGTTGCGCTGGTCATCGGCTATTTGCTGCTGGCGGCGCTGGTTCTCGCGAGCACGCCGGAATCCGGATTTAACGGCCTGCTGATATTCGGCGGCTTTATCCTGTGTTTTGCCTGCATGATTTTCGGTTACACGGTGCTGGCCGTCACCTTTCATCGTATTTTTTTGCTGGGCGGCCAGGGTGTGCCGGGCTTCGGCATCAGTCGCTGGACCGGTCGTGAAACGCGTTTTTTTGGCTGGGGTATCGCCATCGGGCTGCTGATGCTGGTCATGATGGTACCGCTGACCCTGCTATTCGGTGCCGCATTTGCCGGTAACGGCGATATTTTCGACAACCCTGATATGGTCACGGGCATGGGGTTCGGCCCGATACTGGGCTTTTATGCTTTCATGTTGCCCGGCATTTACCTGATCAGTCGCTGGTCGGTGGTTTTTCCGGCAACCGCGACGGACTTTCGACCCAGCCTCGGCTGGGCCTGGGGTTTCACCAAACGTTTCCACTGGCAGGTAGCCTTTACCGTCGGCTTTGCCACCCTGGCAATAGAACTGCTGACCGGGATGCTGGTAGCCGTAATGCCCGCCTGGCTGGCGACTGTGACCAACATCGTAATGGGGATTTACCTGGCCATATTTGGCATAGCAGTGCTGTCGTTCAGCTAGAGCTGGCTGCGCGATGCGCAGCCGGAGCTTGCGCCGCCCGTCGCTGACTAAACGTCGAGATTGGCCACTGTCAGTGCGTTGCGCTCGATAAAATCGCGGCGCGGTTCGACGTGATCGCCCATCAGCGTGGTGAAAATTTCATCGGAACCGACGGCATCCTCAATACGTACCTGCATCAGGCGGCGGCTTTCGGGGTTTATCGTGGTTTCCCACAGCTGATCCGGGTTCATCTCACCCAGACCCTTGTAGCGCTGAATACTCTGGCCCTTGCGTGCCTGCTGCATAAGCCACTCCATGGCCGCACGAAAACTGCCGATTTCATGAGTCTGTTCACCGCGCTGCACATAAGCACCGGTTTCGATCAACCCGGTCAGTTCGGCGGCAAAATCTGCTATCTGCCGGTATTCGGCGGAATTGAAAAACGTCACCGGTATTTCACTGGTTAGTTCAACGCCGTGCTGACCCCTATGCAGCAATACACCGTGCACGTTGTTATCGGCGGCGTTAATACTGACGGCCCAGCTGCCGCCTTCGCCGTTCAGGGTTGAGCGCAATGCCTCTTCGAGGCGCTTGCCCCATTCCTGCATCGCTTGTATATCCTGCAGATGCTCTTCCGCCAGGGCCGGTATGTTAATCAGCTGATCAAGTACCGTTCGGTCGTAGCGCGCTGCCAGCCGCTCAATAATGCTCATCACGCTGATATGCTGCTGCGCCAGTGTTTCCAGCGCACTGCCGGTTATGGGCGGCGCTTCCGGCGACACATGCAGTTCAGCTTTTTCCAGCGCCACGTTCAGCAGATACGCGTTCAGCTCGGCATCGTCTTTGACGTAGTGTTCCTGCTTGCCGCGCTTAACTTTGTACAGCGGCGGTTGCGCAATATAGATGTGACCGCGCTTAATCAGCTCCGGCATCTGCCGGTAGAAGAACGTCAGCAACAGCGTGCGAATGTGCGAACCGTCAACATCGGCGTCGGTCATGATAATGATGCGGTGATAGCGCAGTTTATCGATATCAAAGTCGTCGCGGCCGATACCGGTGCCAAGTGCCGTAATCAGCGTACCGACTTCCTGTGAAGACAGCATTTTGTCGAAGCGGGCTTTCTCGACATTAAGGATTTTGCCTTTCAACGGCAGCACCGCCTGAGTGCGGCGGTCGCGGCCCTGCTTGGCGGAGCCGCCGGCGGAATCACCCTCGACGATGAACAGTTCTGACAAGGCCGGATCCTTTTCCTGGCAATCGGCCAGCTTGCCGGGCAGCCCGGCGATATCCAGCGCACCTTTGCGGCGGGTCATCTCGCGAGCCTTGCGCGCCGCTTCGCGGGCCCGGGCGGCTTCGACTATTTTTGACGCGATGGTTTTGGCTTCAGCCGGATGCTCCAGCAAAAAATCTTCCAGTTGTGCACCCAGACAGGTTTCCACCACGCCTTTGACTTCGCTGGACACCAGCTTGTCCTTGGTCTGCGAGGAGAACTTCGGGTCCGGCACCTTGACCGACAGAACCGCCGTCATGCCCTCACGCGAATCGTCACCGCTGGTTGCAATTTTGTCCTTGCGGGAACTGAGTTCTTTCTCTATGTAACCGTTCAGGGTGCGCGTCAGCGCCGAACGGAAACCGGCCAGGTGGGTGCCGCCATCGCGCTGCGGTATGTTGTTGGTAAAACAGAACATGTTTTCCTGGTAACCGTCATTCCACTGAATGGCGGCTTCCACGGTAATGCCGTCAACTTCGCCGGTGAAGTAAATCACGCTCGGATGCAGCGGCGTCTTGTTGCGGTTGAGATGTTCAACGAAGGCCTTGATGCCGCCTTCGAACTCAAAAACATCGTTTTTGCCGTCGCGGTCGTCGCTCAGATTGATGCGAATACCGGAATTCAGGAATGACAACTCGCGCAGCCGGCTGGCAAGAATGTCGTAGTGGAATTCAACGTTAGTGAACACGTCATGGCTGGGTTTAAAGCGGATGGTGGTACCGGTTTTGTCCGTATCACCTGTCTGTTGCAGTGCAGCTTGGGGTTCGCCCATGCGGTAGGTCTGGGTGTGGGTCTTGCCGGAGCGGTGAATGGTCAGTTCCAGTTCTTCCGACAGGGCATTGACCACTGAGACACCGACGCCGTGCAGACCGCCGGAAACCTTGTAGGAGTTGTCATCAAACTTACCGCCGGCATGCAGTACCGTCATGATCACTTCGGCGGCGGACCGACCCTCTTCCGGGTGCATGTCCACGGGAATACCGCGGCCGTCATCGCTGACTGTCACCGACTCGTCGGCATGTATAGTGACCTGGATCTCGGAGCAATGACCGGCCAGTGCCTCGTCGATGGAGTTGTCCACGACCTCGAAAACCATGTGATGCAAACCGGTGCCGTCATCGGTATCGCCGATGTACATTCCCGGGCGTTTACGCACGGCTTCAAGGCCCTTTAAGACCTTGATATTACTGGAATCGTATTGGTTCTCTGCGGCCATGTACCCACCTATAAAGCGAACGCCACATTATATGCCATTCGGGGGGTTCAGAGCGCTATAAACGTGATGACAATCGGCCGTGCTCCACGTGAAACATGAGGCCCTGATCGGACCACGGCAGGTCCTCGGGTTCGAGCGCGGTGACAAACATCTGGGCGGGAATCTTCTGCAGCAGATCAAACAGGCGGCGGCGGTTGTCGCGGTCCAGTTCGGCGGCCGGGTCATCCACCAGCAGCACCAGGTCGCCAATGCCATTCGCAGCAACAAAGCGAGTCTGAGCAATCACCAGGGTGGCGGCCAGCAGTTTCTGCTGACCGCGGGAGACCCGGTAGCGAGCCCGCCGGTCCTGCACACTGATAGCGATGTCAGCGCGGTGGGGTCCGACCTGAGTTGAACCCAGCCTGCGCTCCTGAGCACTACTCTGGTGCAGAGCCTGCTGCAGGCCCAGATCATCTGACCAACCTCGACGATAACGACAAATAGCGTTAAATGGCAACTTTTCTTTTATTATAGGCGATAATAATGACAAATAAGCGTCAAAATACTCGCGCCGCAGTGCGTCCACCTCCTCGCCGGCTGTGACAAAGGCCTCATCCCAGGCCTGCACATTGGCAGCAGGCTCGCCGCCCCGCAACGCCGCGTTGCGTTGCCGCAGCGCCTGCTGATACCGACGCCACGCCTCCAGGAATCGATGTTTCACGTGAAACACACCCCAATCCAGAAACCGGCGGCGGTATTCCGGACCGCCTTGCACAAGGTTGTGGACTTCCGGGTCGATCGCCTGCACAGGCATGATTCGCGCCAGTTCGGCGGCCGTACCATTACTGCCGTCAATGCGGATGCGGCGCTCGCCATGGGCAACTTCTACTCCGGCCCGATGATCCCCCCCATCCGCCAGAATCTCCCCATACAGTGTGAACGCCGACCGGCCGGTTTGAATAAGTTCGCGATTGCCGCTGGCCCGGAAAGACCGGCCCCGGCTGAGATAGAAAATAGCTTCCAGCAAGCTGGTTTTGCCGCTGGCATTGGGTCCCGAAATCAGGTTGAGGGTATGGTCCGGGACAAATTCAACGTCCTGCAGGCAGCGAAAGCCGCTGGCGCGAAATTGCTGCAGGCTCACACGGCCACCCGGCTCGGCCGCCTAGAGACGCATCGGCATAACGACGTAGAGACTGTCCTTGTCGCCCGGCGCCCGCACCACGCAACTACTGCCAGG
>JAUIEY010000242.1 GCA_030429685.1 Gammaproteobacteria bacterium | reverse complement strand
TACGGCTACCAGGCAGGTAGCGCGCGTTGTGGATAAGCTGAATTTCAGCACCTTCGCGCTGGCGGAAGCCAACCCCGATTGTCTCGGCAGCTCGGCATCAGACTGGGGCAGCTATTATCAGAACAACCCTCAGGTAATGGCAGTTGATCTGCGCAGCAGCATGCAGGTCTTTGCCGGCCAGCCTCTGCAGGCAATTACCGCAAGGCTATTCGCGCCCGAGATCAATTCGCTGGTCAATAGCGTGAGCGCACCCTCGCATTAAGGTGGCCGCGGGATGACTGCGAACGGACATATTGATCTGCTGCAGGTACTGCGCCGTCGGGCCGCAACTGACATTGTGGTCCATGAGCACGAGCAAAATTTTGCAGTCGCCGAATTGCTGGCCCGCACGGCCAGGTTGAGTTCCTGCCTTGCACAGGCCAATTTGCAGAATATCGCTTTACTGGCAGGTAATTCGGTGTCCTGGATTGTTGTTGATCTGGCCTGTCAGGCGGATGGCCGCTGTCTTATTCCGTTGCCGTCGTTCTTTTCTGACGGTCAGTTGCGGTCCTCGCTGCAGGCCGCCGGTGTGGACGGGATAATTACCGATGATTCGCAGCGTGTGCGCCGGCTCATTGGTGAGCAATGCGAATTTTCGGCCGTGCCGGGCTGCAACCAGCTTGTGCTCGCCAGGTTGCCCCGCCATGCCGATGCGGCGGTGCCGGCGGCAACTGCCAAGATTACATTTACCTCGGGCTCTACCGGCGAGCCGAAGGGCGTTTGCCTGTCGCTAACTCAGCAGCTGCGCGTAGCGCAAAGCGTTTGCCGCGCAACCGGGCTCGACAGGCCGCACCATCTTTGTTTGCTGCCGCTGAGTACTTTGCTGGAAAACGTCGGCGGCGTTTACAGCGCGCTGCTTGCCGGCGGCGAGGTAACCGTCCTGAGCCCCGCACAGGTCGGATTTTCAGGTAGCGGGGGCCTCGATACCCCCCTGATAGCCAAGGCCCTCGACCTGCACCGGCCCAGCAGCATCATCCTACTCCCCCAGATGCTGCTGGGCCTGGTGGTTTTAATGCGGTCCGGGTGGCATCCGCCCGCTGAGCTGCAGTTCGTCGCGGTTGGCGGTGCCCGGGTCGCACCGGAATTGATCCGGGAGGCACGCTGCTACGGGCTTCCGGTTTACGAGGGTTACGGACTGTCCGAAGTCGCGTCGGTCGCCTGTCTGAATATTCCCGGACGAGACAAGCCTGGCAGTGTCGGTACGCCGCTGGCACACACGGAACTCAGTTGTGAGGCAGGCGAAATCATTCTGCACGGCAATGCATTTCTCGGCTATCTCGGGCAACCGGAAACCTGGCATGCCAAATCTTTCGCAACCGGCGACCTTGGCAAAATCGATGCTGACGGTTTTTGTCATATCGTCGGTCGCAGGAAAAACCTGTTGATATCGGGCTTCGGCAGAAACATTTCGCCGGAATGGCCGGAAAGCGAGGTCCTCGGTGCTGCCGATATTGCACATTGTGTCGTGTTCGGCGATGACCGGCCATTTTGCGTGGCACTGATAGAAACGCGGTCCGGTCAGGACGATGCTTACGTGCAGTCCATCCTGGATAAGGCCAATCGCAATTTGCCCGACTATGCGCAAGTCCGGGCCTGGCGGCAGCTGCCGGCGGCGGCTGCCAGCGATGACCGGTATTTCACTGCCAATGGACGGCCGCGTCGCGAGGCCATGGCGCATGATTTCGCTGCATTAATAGAAAGCATGTATGTGCAGCCCTGTGAATCCGCTTACCCGAAGGAAGCAAGCTGTGAACTTTTTTAATCAGATACAGGCCGCAACTGACACCGAGCGCGCATACCTGAATGCCGCGCCACTGATAGCAGACAGTCTTGAAGGCCGCATTTCACTGCCGCAATACGTAGCCTATCTTTGCCAGGCATATCACCATGTAAAACATACAGTGCCATTGCTAATGACAGCCGGTGGCAGATTGCCGGAAAGTCATGAATGGCTGCGCGATGCGCTGGCGGAATATATTGAAGAGGAACACGGTCACCAGGAATGGATTCTTGACGATATAGAAGCCTGTGGCTATGACCGGGAATGGGCGCGCGGCACATCGCCAACCATGGCAACGGAGCTTATGGTCGCCTATGCCTACGATACTATCCATCGCGTTAATCCGGTTGGATTCTTCGGCATGGTGCAGGTGCTCGAGGGCACCAGTATCGCGCTGGCAGACAAAGCCGCTGCTGCCATTCAGCAGAAACTGAGCTTGCCGGATGCCGCATTCAGTTATCTGCGCTCTCACGGCGCCCTTGATCAGGAGCACATCAAGTTTTTTAGCAGCCTGATGAATCGCATTGATGACGTTGGTGAACAACGACAGATTATTCACTGCGCCAGAGTTTTTTATCGCTTGTTCGGCGATGTGCTGCGCAGTGTAGACGGCTCCCTGGCCGACAGCCCTAAGCTCGCAGAGGGGGTCGCCTGAATGAAACTGGCTGACAAAACGGTTGTGCTGACCGGTGCCGCGGGCGGCATGGGCGCGTTGATGGCCGCTGCGCTGGCCGATCGCGGTTGCAGTCTCATTCTCTCCGACATTAACAGCGATGGGCTGATGGCGCTGACCAAACGCCTGCCCGGCAAGCACATCATGGTTGCTGCCGATCTGCGCAGCGAAGCCGGTATCAACGAGTTGGTGGCGGCATGCAGTGATCAACCTTCAATTGATGTTCTTATCAATGCGGCCGGCATCAGCGACTTTGCCCTGTACGAGCAGATGCCTGCCGAGCGTGTTGCCCTAGCGCTGGATATCAACCTGCGGGTGCCAATGCTGCTGGTACATGCG
>JAUIEY010000022.1 GCA_030429685.1 Gammaproteobacteria bacterium | reverse complement strand
ATGCCTATCCTGCCTGCCAGCGCTGCACCGCAGAACATTTTCTGGTCCGGTCACAGTTTGACCGATCCGCCCATTCCGCAAATGGTGGCTGCTATCAGTGCCGGCTTCGGCACGCCGATGAACTGGAATCGCCACAGCATGGCGGGCGCCTCCATGGAGGCGCGCACTCGCGGGCGGCCGCCCAATCCGAACGGCTGGGACGGTTACCGGCAGGGCAACAACCGCGACACGGTCGGCATGGATATTATTGAAGAGTTCCGCAGCGGCGCCACCGTCGGCGGCAACGGCTACGACGTGCTGGTGGTCACGGAGGTGCATGACTTTCTGTATTCGCTGCTGCGAGGCGATACGGTACGGTTGCTGCGGCATTACTATGAACGCTTCAGGGCGGGCAATCCGCAGGGCCGGGCTTTTTTCTATCAGGCGTGGCTGAATATCTATGATGACAGCAACCCGCAACCATGGATTGACTATGAGCGCGCCGCCGAGCCGATCTGGCAGTGCATCGCCACGCGCATTAACACCTCGCTGGCGGCCGCGGGCCGGGATGACCGGCTGGACTTCATACCGGCCGGGGCCGCGCTGGCCGAACTGGTGGAGCGGGCGACAACCGGTGCAGCGCTGCCGGGTATCAGCACATCAGACGTTGCGGCAACGGTGGATCGGCTGTTCCGCGATACCGTGCACCTTACCGACACCGGTTCGTACTACATTGCGCTGGTGAGCTACGCCTTTATCAACCAGCGCTCGCCGGTTGGCGCATGGTCACCACCGGATGTCGGTGATGCAACCGCGCAGGCCCTGCAGAGCCTGGCGTGGGATTTTTACACCCGCTATCAGCAGCACAATGTGCCGCTGACCCTGCCGGAGTGCAGCGCCCGCATCCGCGACAGTTTCGCTGCGCAGTTCTGGGAATTTCTGCAGGCACGTGCTGATCATCGCCAACAGGCATGGTACAAAACCTTCTGGGAGCGGCTTACCGGACCTGCCCGGACCCGACGCAATATTCGCGAATGGCAACAAGGCTTTGCTGCCGACAGCACGGCGGACCCGTTCCGCTTCGACGCCAACAGCGATGCCGGCTACTGGCACCCGGCACCCTGACGGTTAATTCTGCGCTGTCGGGCTACCCGAGCGTTTGCGCGCTCCGCGGCGCGTGGCCATGGCCTGCCGCCGGCGTGCGGCGCGATCCTGGCTGCCTTCCAGTGACGGACCACCACCCTCACCGTCGGCCAGATATTCCGCCAGCGATTTGACGGTAGGGAAACGGAACAGGTCGGTAATAGCCAGTGGCCGCTGCAGGCTTTCACTGAGCTGGCGATGAACCTTGACGGCCAGCAACGAGTGCCCGCCCAGATCAAAGAAATTGTCATCCACACTGATCTGACTGAGTTGCAATGCCTCCTGCCAGACTGCCAGCACTTTGGCTTCCAGTTCGTTGGCCGGTTCGCTGCCGGCAGCATCTGCCGCTTTGGGCACGACTTCCAGCGGCGCCGGCAATGCCTTGCGGTCGACTTTCTTGTTGGGTGTCAGCGGAAACTCATCCAGCACAATGAAATGTGACGGAATCATCGGGTCCGGCATGCGTTCGCGCAGGTATTCCTTGAGCTGTCGGCCCTCCGGTTCATTGGCGGCATCGGCAGCCAGTAAATAGGCGACCAGGCGCACATCCCCCGGTACATCTTCACGCGGCATCACCACGGCTTCGCGCACGCCATCGAGCTCCGCCAGAGCGGCCTCGATTTCACCCAGCTCAATGCGATGGCCGCGGATTTTGACCTGATGGTCAATGCGACCGAGAAACTCCAGTATGCCGTCATCGCGCCAGCGCACCAGGTCGCCGGTCCGATACAGCCGGCCATCCGGGGCACCGAACGGATCGGGCACAAAACGTTCGGCCGTCAGTTCCGGGCGGCCCAGATAACCACGTGCCACACCGGCGCCGCCGATATACAACTCACCGGCTACGCCCTGCGGCACCGGCTGGCCGGCAGCATCCATGACATACACCGTGTTGTTGGCGATCGGCCTGCCGATCGGAATGCTGGTGTCGGCCGGTGTAATTTCATGCACGGTAGACCAGATTGTGGTTTCGGTCGGACCGTACATATTGAGCAGGCGGCCAACCCCGCTATCGCGCAGCTGCGCCGCCAGTGCCGGCGGAAACGCCTCGCCACCTACCAGCATGACCTGCAGGCTGCCCAGCGCGGCGCGCGCGGCGTCGTCCTGCACCAGCATGCCGGCCAGCGACGGTGTGCACTGTAAATGGGTCACGCCATAACGGGCTATCTGTGCCGCGATGGAGCCGTCCTGCTGCGGTGCTGCGGCAGCGGCAGCAGCCGGCTGGGACAGCTCGCGCACATGATTCAGTTTGGCCAGATGCGCCAGCGTAAGATCTTCGTCAACGCCGAAATCAATCAGGCAGGCGATTTCATCCACGCCCAGCCCCTTGAGACCGTCAACAATCTCCAGTGCGCGCTCGGTGTCGCCAAACAGCCCGGAGGTTTCGAAATACCGCTCGAAAGAATACTCGAGCAGTCCTTCCATTTCCTCGTCGGTCAGTGAATTCAAATCCACATCTACATTAGTGGAACCGTCGGCGCGTTTTTTGAACGCCGTCCAGCTCTGTGCGAATCCTTTAACCAGCCCCAGTGACGAACCCAGGTAATTCATCATCGGGCGACGCACGGTATCGCGCACTGACTCCACGTCATCGCCGATAAAGGTGTGCAGCATCAGGGTGACATGGCCGTTGCCGGCGTGGCCGGCTTCGCGCCAGGCCGTGCGATAAATCTCCAGTTTCTCGGCCAGCTCTTCCATGGACTGGCCCAGCAAATGGGTCAGCACACCGGCACCGAGCCGGCCGGCATTGCGGAAAGTATCCGGCGCACCTGCAGCAGTCAGCCAGAACGGCAGTGTTTTCTGCACCGGACTCGGCAGCGTACGTACCGGCAGTGTTTGCTCGTTCGGCCCGGCAAACTCCACTTCCTCGCCCCTCCAGAGGCGCTGAATGATGTCGATGTTTTCGAACACCACATCGCGGTTGCCAAAATTTTCCGGCCGCAACACGAAATCGCGCGGCTGCCAGCCGGCAGCAAACGCAATGCCAACGCGGCCGTGCGATAAATTGTCTACCACGGCCCATTCCTCGGCGATCCGTGCCGGGTGATGCAGCGCACTCACCACACTGCCGGCCCGCAGCTTGATCCGCTCGGTCACCATGGCAACCGCAGTCGCGGTTTGTGACGGGTTGGGATACAGCCCGCCGAACTCATGGAAGTGCCGTTCCGGGGTCCAGACCGAATCAAAACCATGCTGGTCGGCGAATTTGGCGCCTTCCAGCAGCAGCCGGTACTTGTCGTCACCGGCCGTGTCAGCGCTGGAAAAATACATCAGACTGAAATCAATCGGCTTGTCGGCGTGCTTGCCGCCGCGCGCCGCACCGGCAGCCGCACGCTGCTGGTCTTCGTGGATTACCACCCGGAACCCGCGTGCCAGCGTCCACAGCAATTCCAGCACCGAAATATCAAATGACAGACTTGTGACGGCCAGCCAGGTACCCGGTGAATCACCGTCGCCCGCCAGCGGGACTTTTGCATCCATGGCGGTAAAAAAGTTCTGCACGTTGCGATGCTCGAGCATCACGCCCTTGGGCTTGCCGGTCGAGCCTGAGGTGTAAATCAGATAAGCCAGGCTGGCCGAATCGACCCGGCCACTCGGGTTGTGTGCCGGCCGGCCGGCATAAACCGTGTCGTCATCCAGCAATACCACCTGGGCGCGATGACCGCCAAGCAGATGTTCAAGGTGCGACTGCGTCAGCAACACCGGCGCCTCGGCATCCTCAATCATGAACGTCAGGCGATCACGCGGATAAGCGGGGTCCAATGGCAAATACGCACCACCGGCCTTATGAATGGCCAGCAATGCCACCATGAGCTCAATGCCGCGTTCCGCGCACAGCGCCACCGGCACATCCGGTCCGACGCCCAGCCCCAGCAGGTAATAGGCAAGCCGATTGGCGCGACTGTTCAGTTCGCTGTAGCTGATTTCAGTATCGCGGTACACCAGTGCCGTAGCTGTCGGTGTCTGCTCTGCCTGGGCTTCGATAGCCTGATGAATGCAGAGTTGCTCAGGGTAGTCCGTGGCGGTGTCGTTCCAGTCGTGCAGCAAGCGCTGCATTTCATCCGCCGCCATCAGCTGCACTGCGCTAAGCGGCGCGTCAACATCGGCAGCAATGGTTTCAAGTATATGGGTCAGCCCGGCCAGCAGACGATCCGCCAGCGCTGCATCAAAACGCGGTTCATCATAGGCAAGCTTCAGAACCAGTCCGCCGGACTCGCCATAGGCATACAGGGTCAGCGGATAATTGGTGCGCTCCAGCAGCTGGAAATGCCGGTCAGCAAAAGCATCGCCCAGCGCTTTCATCTGTCCGTCGAGGGTCTGATGATCGTAAACAATCAGGCTTTCAAATAGTGGCTGGCCGGCGCCGACTTCTGACCAGCCCTGCACCGCCATCAGCGGTGACTGGTCATGCGGGCGAACTTCGCGTTCGCTGTCACGCAGCTGCTGCAGCCATGCCCCGATATTCAGGTCGGCATCCAGCCGCGCGCGCACCGGCAGCGTATTAATCAGACAGCCGACCATGGCCGCGGTATTCTCGACCGTGCCGGCGCGACCGGCGCGCGTGGCGCCGAACACCACGTCCGCTTCACCGGCCCATCGCCCGAGCAACAAAGCCCAGGCGCCCTGCACCACGGTATTCAGCGAACACTGCTGAGCCGCCGCGAGAGCCTGCAGGTCCGCAGTCAGCGCCTGCGGCAGTATCACCTCGGCATGACCGCGGCCGTCGGGCCGACCTGCCACCGCGGGTGCGGCCAGCGCGGTAGCCGCAGCAAAACCGGTCAGACGCTCGCGCCAGAAGGCCTCAGCCGCATCCTGCGGCAGGCTGCTGACATGCCGCGCATGATCTGCGAAATCGGCGGCTGTTCCTGTTGCAACGGCGCTGCCATTTAGCAATGCGTCATAACAGGCGAATACCTCGCCGAGCACCAGCGGGAACGAGCGGCCATCGCAAATGATGTGGTGGAAGGTCCAGACGACAGACCAGTCCTGCTCGCCATTGCGGAAGGCAGCGATGCGCAGGCACGGCGCCTCGCGCAGGTCGAAGCCGCGACTGCGTTCCTCGTCCAGAAAATCATCCAGCGCCGCGGCGCGCGCCGCGGCAGGCCGCTGACGCCAGTCTTCAGTGCGCAGGGAAACAAAAACTTCCGGTTCGGCAAGCTGGCACGGCTCGTCAACATCCTCCCACTGAAAACGGGTACGCAGAGCCGGGTGCCGGGCAATAACGTGATTCCAGGCCTGCTGGAACAATTCAGTATCAAGCGACTCGTTCAGGGTACAAACGATCTGCTCAATATCGACCCCGGATTGCGGGTCACTGAGATGGTGGAACAGCATGCCCTGCTGGGTAGGCGTCAGCGGGCAGGCACTAGCGGTATGGGCACTCATCAATCAACCTGCGTTGTTATTATCGTTATGGGTTGCCGAAACCATGCCATTGTGCCGCAGAAGCCGTTGCAACTGTGTGACCAGCATCAACATCTGGGTTTATCATAATGCCGCCGAATGGACTATTCATGGCTTATTGGTAAGCCGCTCCAATCTGCAATGTGAACTTCGTCATGCCACCAAACGCTTATTTCCCGCACAATATACCCCTGCTCGCGGTCATAAAACATAAGACTAAGGCGGAAAACAAGAATAACGCGACAAACTGCCCCTGAAGCCACTGCGACCATTGCCATGAAAATCGAATTTGTCTGCCATGCGAGCGTTGTCCTGCGCCGCGACCCGGTGCATTTGCTGTGCGACCCCTGGCTCGCCGGTACCGCATTCGATGACGGCTGGGCATTGCTTGCTGAACCGGTATTTACGCCCGAGGATTTCGCGTCCGTTACCCACATCTGGTATTCGCATGAGCATCCGGATCATTTCAGCCCGCGCACACTGGCAATGATTCCGGAGGAACTGCGCGACAACATCACAGTATTGTTCCATGCCAGCAGCGACCGCAAGGTCGTGGAATTCTGCGCCCAGCTGGGCTTTTCCAATGTGCTGGAACTGCACTCCGGCGAGTGGCTGCAGCTTGCGCCCGGGTTCGATATCCGCTGTGACGTCTGGGAAGGCTCAGATGATTCCTGGTTACTGGCGCGCACACCCGAAGGCACGGTTTTGAACCTGAACGATTGTCAGGCTGTCCGGCAGGAGCAGGTGGACGCTCTGCACGCTGCCACCGGCGACGTGGACGTGTTGCTGACCCAGTTTTCCATTTCCTCGTGGGATGGCAACCCGGAAGACCTGGAGCGACGTAAGGCCGGCGCGCAGGCTATGCTTGACCGGGTCGTAAGACAGGCCAATACGCTGCATGCCAGATACGTAGTGCCCTTCGCCAGCTTTGTGTGGTTCTGCCATGAGGAGAATGCCTACATGAATTCCGCGCTGCGGCCGGTCAGTGACGCGGCCGCCGTTATCGAAGCGCAAAGTTCAGCGCAGCCGGTGGTACTGTATCCGGGCGACAGCTGGGCCATCGGTGACAGAATTGATAACAGCAGCGCAATTGCGCACTACGCCGCCGACATGGAATCGCTGCAACAACGCGAGCGCGCCGTCAGCGCCAGCGTGCCGATCCCTGAACTGCAACAGGCTGCCGAACGCTTTGGCGCCGCGGTAAAACAGCAGCGCACGCCACTGCGCCTGCGCATCAATGCGGCGCGACTGAACGCTGCGCATCAACACCGGCTGCATGCGGAATCACCATGGCGTGGCTGGCTGGCAGCAGTCGGGTCACTGCTGATGATGCGGGTGCGTCCGGCGCGTATCTGGCTAACCGATGCCGGCCAAAGTCTCGACTACAGCCTGATCAACGGGCTCGAAATCAGTATGCGGCAACGGGACGACTGCGACATTGAATTGTCATCCGCAGCGCTTATGTTCGCGTTCAAGTTTTTATGGGGCGGTGAGTCATTGCAGATCAACGGCCGCTTTCGCGAAGTGTACCCGGATGGCCGGCTGCCGCTGTTTGAATACCTTTGGGTTGCGTGCGCCATGAACCGGGAGACCGGAGCGCAGGCGCGTCCCTTGTAACTATTGAAGTAAACGCGGCAGCATTTGCCGACGTAACTGTTAATGGAATAACGGATTTATGAAACTACTGATTACCGGTAACACCGGATACATAGGGCCACAGGTATACCGGCACATGCATCAGGCATTGCCTGGCATCCAGATTGTGGGTTACGACAGCGGCTACTTTGCGCACTGCCTGACCGGAGCTGACTGTCTGCCGGAAACCATGCTGGTTGCCCAGCACTGGGGCGACGTGCGCGAACTTCCCGGCGAACTGCTGGATGATGTGGATGCGGTGATACATCTGGCCGCCATATCGAATGACCCGATGGGCAAACGCTACGAGCAGGTTACCGAAGACATCAACTACGCCTCCAGCAAGGCCATTGCGGAAAAAGCCTTGCAGCACGGCGTGAAACGTTTTGTGTTTGCATCCAGCTGCAGCATGTACGGATTCGCCGAGGGCGGACCGCGCCGTGAAAGCGATGAACTGAATCCCCTGACGGCCTATTCGCGGTCCAAGGTGGCTACCGAGCAGGCACTCGCCGAGCTGGGCGACTCTGACATGACGATTACGGCGCTGCGCTTCTCTACCGCCTGCGGCTGGTCGGATCGCATCCGGCTGGATCTGGTACTCAATGACTTTGTAGCCTGCGCCATCGCCAGCAAGGAAATTACGGTGCTCAGTGACGGTTCTCCATGGCGGCCACTGATTGATGTAAAAGACATGGCGCGCTCCATGGAATGGGCGCTGACCCGCGACCCGGCGGAAGGCGGCAATTACCTGGCAGTGAATGTCGGGTGTGCAGAATGGAACTATCAGGTCAGCGAGCTGGCGGAAGCCGTGGCCCAGGCTGTGCCGGGCACCAGCGTCAGCATCAACACCGACGCACCGCCGGACAAACGCTCCTACCGCGTTGACTTTTCACTTTACGAATCGCTGGCTCCCAGGCATCAGCCGCAGGTCAGCCTCGAACAGGCCATCAGTGAAATCAAGGCAGGGCTTGAAGCCATGCAATTCAGCGACGCCAACTTCAGGGCATCACAATTCATGCGTCTGAAGGTACTGGAAAAACACATTGCGGACGGCCGGCTGACCGAACAGCTGCGCTGGACCTGAGGCCCGACTATGCAGTTCATACCGACTCCGCTGGCAGGCGCTTATCTGATTGATCTGGACAAGCTTGGCGATGACCGCGGTTTTTTCGCCCGTGCATTTTGCGAACGGGAATTCGCCGCGCAGGGGCTGGCTTCGCGGTTCGTGCAGGTCAACAACTCCCTGAGCGCCGACACAGGCACTCTGCGCGGCATGCACTACCAGCTGGCGCCGCATGCCGAAACCAAACTGGTGCGCTGCATACGCGGTTCGCTGTGGGACGTTATTCTGGACCTGCGCCCGGAATCACCAACTTTCGGCCAGCACTTCGGCGCCGAACTGTCGGCGGAAAACCGGCGTATGATGTATGTGCCCAAAGGTTTTGCGCATGGCTTCATCACCCTGCACGATGACACGGAAGCTTTTTATTTTGTCGACGCAGCGTATGCCCCGGATCACGAGCGCGGTATTCGCTGGAATGACCCGCGCTTTGCCATCGAATGGCCTGTTGAACCAGCGGTGCTGTCTGACAAAGATCGCGACCAGCGCGACTTTGACCCGGTCTGGCACACCGGCCAGCCGGCGGACACGCAGGATTGATGCGAGTCGCTGAACACAGCGAGCGGCAGGCATGAAGATTCTGTTCACCGGCGGCAGTTCCTTTACGGGCAGCTGGTTCGTCCGCGAGCTGGCGCGTGCCGGCCATGAAGTGGTGGCTACTTTCCGCCAGCCGGCTGCGGCCTATCCTGATGAACTGCGCCGTGAGCGGGTTGCCATGGCGCTGGAACATTCGCGTGGCGTATTTGGCTGTGCTTTCGGCGACGCCGATTTTATGCAGTTGCTGCACGCGGAAAAGTTCGATCTGCTCTGCCATCACGCGGCCGATGTCACGGCTTACCGCAGTGAAGATTTTGATATCGGCGCTGCGCTGGCAAACAACACCCGCAGTGTCGCAGCGATACTCCGCACGCTGAGCGAGCAGCATGGCACCCTGGTGCTGACCGGTTCGGTATTCGAAAACGACGAAGGCGCAGGCGCCGACGATTTGCATGCATTCTCGCCGTATGGTTTGTCCAAAGGTATGACCTACCAGGTTTTTCGCTACTACGCTCAGGCGGCGGGTCTGAAGTTCGGCAAGTTTGTTATCCCTAATCCTTTCGGCCCCTATGAAGAACCGCGCTTTACCGCGTACCTGATGAAAAACTGGTTTGCCGGCAACACGCCCGCGGTGAATACACCCGACTATGTACGCGACAACATACATGTGTCGCTGCTGGCACTTGCTTATCGCAACTATGCCGAACAGCTGGTGGCCGGTGCCGCGCCCGGCCGCCTGAACCCCAGTGGCTACGTTGAAACCCAGGGCGAATTTGCGCAGCGCTTTGCGGCGGCCATGCGTGCCAGACTGCCACTCGCCTGCGAGCTCGAATTGCTGACGCAGACTGATTTTCCCGAGCCGCTGAGCCGCTACAACACCGACCGGCCTGACGACGCTGCGCTGGGCTGGGACGAGGCAGCTGCCTGGGACGAGATCGCTGCCTATTACGCCGCCCGGCTGGGAGCGGCGACATGAGCGCAACTACTGCGCAGACCCCGGCGCCGCGAGTAGTTGCAGTGGTGCTGACCTGGAACGACACGACACTGACCACCCGCTGCCTGCAGTCGGTGTTTGCCAGCGATTACCCGCAATTGCAGGTGGTGCTGGTGGACAACGGTTCTGAGCCGCCGTGCGGACCGCAACTTCAGCAGCAGTTTCCCGCTGTCACCCTGATCCAGAATCCGCATAACCAGGGTTTTTCGGGCGGTGCCAATCGCGGTCTGGAAAAAGCCCTCGAAATGGGTGCCGACTACATTCACCTGATCGGCAATGATGCAACGCTGGCACCTGATGCCATCAGCAAACTGGTCAGCGCATGCGAACAGCAGCCGGATGTCGGCGCTGCCGGGCCGCTGCTACTTGATTCGGTACGCCCGGATACGGTGCAGTTCTATACCGCACAACTGGATCGCGATCAGGCGGCTCACTATCACGAGCATGTCGGTGATGTGCATGCCGACCAGGAGTGGCCCACCGTGGACAGCGAATTTATTCCCTGCGTTGCGCTGCTGTTCCGTGCCAAGGCATTGCGCACGGTCGGACTGCTCGACGAAAGTTTTGGCACCTGCTGGGAAGACTATGATCTGTGTCTGCGTCTGCATGACGCCGGCTGGCGATACCTTATGGTCGGCGCAGCCACTGCCGTGCATGTCGGCAGTTTCACTACCGGCCGCACTTCCCCGTACATTGTGTATTACACCACCCGCAATCGTCTTATCTGTCTGCGACGCTATTCGCGCGACCTGCACAGTCCCCGGCGCTGGTGGTCGCTGTTGCGCTCCTTTATCTGGTATATGCGGCAATACGGTTTACTGAACTGGCGCTGTCACCTGGCACTTATGCGGGGCTTCTGGGATTATTTTTTACGCCGCGCCCGCGGCGAGGCATTGCGCACGCGCGCCGGCGAAGTTCCGGGCGCGGGTTAATCCGCAACCGCCAGTCCGAGCGCCGCATTCACTGCTGCAGCAATCGCCAGGCATGAGGTCAGTCCGGGCGATTCGATCCCAAACAGGTTGACCAGCCCCGGTACACCATGCACCGCGGTTCCCTGGATCTGAAAATCGGCATCTGCGGCGCCGGGCCCGGCAATCTTGGGCCGGATACCTGCGTACGCAGGCTGCAGACTGTCATCCGGCAGACCCGGCCAGTAGCGCCGTATAGCGGCATAGAAATCGCGGCCGCGTTGCGGGTCCACGTCGTAGTTGATTTCCTGCAGCCACTCGACATCAGGACCAAAGCGCGCCTGCCCGGCCAGATCGAGCGTCAGGTGCACACCCAGCCCGCCCGCTTCCGGCACAGGATAAATAAGCCGTGCGAAAGGTGACCGGCCGCTGAGCGCAAAGTAGTTACCCTTGGCCAGCCAGGCTTCGGGGACCGCGGCGGCCGGCATGCCTGCCAGCGAAGCGGCCAGCGCTACAGCGCCGAGTCCGGCAGCGTTAACAACCATGTCGGCCTGCAGTTGCATGGGGGCATCGCCGCCGACGCTGAGCCGCAGGCCATCAGCGTCCGCGGCGCCGGCAAGCACCGGCGCGTTCAGTGCCAGCACGGCGCCATGCCGCTCGGCATCGCCGAGCAGCGCCAGCATCAGCTCATGGCTGTCAACAATGCCGGTTGAGGGCGACAACAGTGCCGCCGAACACTGCACAGCCGGCTCCAGCTGCTGCGCTTCAGCGGCAGTCAGCAGCTGCAGGTCGTCAACACCATTAGCCGCGGCCCGCTGCTGAATATCCGCCAGCCGTTGTTGCTGCGCGGCTGAGGTCGCGACAATAAGTTTGCCGCAGCGCTGATGCGCCACCCCGTATTGCCGGCAGAACTGATACAACGCCTCCCTGCCCTGTACACACAGGCGGGCCTTGAGCGAGTCCTGCGGATAATAAATACCGGCATGGATGACTTCACTGTTGCGGGCGCTGGTTTCGGTACCGATATCAGCGTGTCGCTCCAGAATCAGTACGTCCACACCGGCACGCGCGAGCGCCCGGGCACAAGCCAGGCCAACTACCCCGGCGCCGATGACTACCGCTTCAACCCGCTCAGTCACGGGCGTTTCACTCTGGGCAACTCAACATAAACACTGGATTCAGCAGCCGCCAATACGGCGAAGTTTCGATTGCGTCATACGATAGCCTGTCGCGGGCACTTATACTAACGGCTTCTGACGGTGGCACACGTGTGCTGCAAATAACACCAAAGGTATGACCCCGATGAAAGCAGTGATTCTTGCCGGCGGCCTCGGCACCCGCCTCTCCGAGGAAACCACGGTTAAACCCAAACCCATGGTGGATATCGGCGGACGGCCGATACTCTGGCATATCCTGAAAATCTACTCGGCCCAGGGGATCAATGACTTCGTTATCTGCCTCGGTTACAAGGGCTACATTATTAAAGAGTACTTCGCTAATTATTTTCTGCATATGTCGGACGTCACCTTTGACATGCAGGACAACAAGATGGAAGTGCATACCGCGAATGCCGAGCCATGGCGTGTCACGCTGGTGGATACTGGCGAGGAAACCATGATCGGCGGACGCATCAAACGCATTCTTCCTTATGTGGCAGACGATGCCGCATTTTGTCTGACTTATGGTGACGGCGTCGGCGACATAGACGTGCAGGCTGCTATCAAACTGCATAACAGTGAAGGCCGCCTCGCCACGGTGACAGCGACGCAACCGCCGGGCCGCTTTGGCGCGCTGACCTATGAAGGCAATCGGGTGACCGGTTTCCGGGAGAAGCCGCAGGGTGACGGCGGCTGGATCAATGGTGGATTTTTTGTACTGTCACCCAAAGTGGGCGATTACATCGAAGGTGATGCCACCGTCTGGGAACAGGAACCCATGGAAAACCTCGCGGCAGATAACCAGCTGTCAGTGTATTTTCACCAGGGTTTCTGGCAACCGATGGACACCTTGCGCGACAAACGCCAGCTCGAGGCGATGTGGGATGCGGGCAAGGCCCCCTGGAAATTGTGGTAGCGACGCTACCCGGGCACTGGCCGTTATCTATTAACCGGGCACTGGCCGTTATCTATTAACCGGGCACTGGCCGTTATCTATTAACCGGGCACTGGCCCTTGTCTGATCCGCTCATTTTCCGCCGCCAGCGCGCGGCGCTTGCCGCGAAACAGCTGGGCGCGTTCAAAGCGCCGCAGGTAGCGCCGATAAGCCGGGTTCTCGTAGCGGGGGTGCCCGGTGAGCATGGCACGGAAATAACCCCACAGTATGCCGAAGCCGCCAAACAGGTAAGGCGGCTCGATACTCCGATAGGCCGCCGATGCCAGCGCGTAATACCACGCTGAACCCATAAAGTACTTGCCGCGCCCCCAGCGCACCCGGCCGACGCGAATATTCTGCTGTGAACTGCCCATGGGCCGCAGGTGCACAATCTGCATTTCCGGGTCGTGGACAGATTGCGCGATCCAGCCATTCAGCCGGCAGACATGGCCGTCTATGCCGTCCCAGGCCACCTCGCGCACAAAACCACCTATGGCCTTAAAGCACGCCACCCGGTAGAACTTTATCGGCCCGACGGCATTTTCGTCGCCGGTACGTTCCTCGAAAAAGCTGCCGTCCGCCAACCGCTCAAACAGCTTGCCCGACAGGTTGCCAAGGTAAGGATCCGCTTCCATGCGTTCCATGACCCGCTCAAAATAACGCGGCGGCAACTCCAGATCGCCGTCAAACTTGGTCACGTAATCGAATTCATCAAGGTCAACATATGCGAGACCGTCATAGAACGCTTCGATGACGCCGGGGCCCACAGCGCGGGCACCACGATCCTGGCGGCGCACCACCCTGATGAAATCAAAGCGCTCGGCAAACTCCTGCAGTATTTCCGGCGTGGCATCCGTCGAACCATCGTCAACTATTACCCACAATGCCGGCTGCACGCTCTGCGCACAGGTGGTCGCAAGGGTGGTGCGGATATACCGGGCCTCGTTGCGGCACGGGGTAATCAGACAATAGCGGCGACCCGCGGGACGGGTTGCAGCGGAAAATTTCTCACTACTCATCTGTATACCTCGTGCTGCCGGCACCAGTTCATGAGGACATACAGGCTCCACACACGCGACCAGTAGACACCGGCACTGCCTGCTTCAAAGCTGCGCCACAGGCGCCCGACCGTTTCCGCGTTGAGGCCAATCGCATGCGCCAGATTAATATCCTGAAATGTAGCCCGCAGGCGCTGCGACAGTGCCCGCCGACACCACACCGCCAGCGGCAATTCAAACCCTGCCTTGTCGCGATCAAAGATGGCCGGATCCAGCCGGTCGGCGACCATTTGCCGCAACAACATTTTCCTGCCCAGCGGCGCGAAGCGCTGCGCCTCGGGAACCCGGCTCAGCGCTTCCACGAACACATGATCAAGCAGCGGCACCCTGACCTCCAGCGACACCGCCATGCTCGCCGTATCTGTATCACGCAGCAACCGCTCGCCGAGAAAGCTGAATGCTTCCAGCGAACTGATAGCCGCCAGTTCAGGTTCGCCGGCTATGCGGTCTGCCAACACCGTACTCAGTTCGGGAGTCAGGCCCCGCTGAATATCATCACGTGGCTGCAACAGCAGCGTGTCAAGAAATTCACTGTCGAACAATCCGTATGCCACCTGGTAGAGCGCCGGCAGGTCGCCGCGCGTTGCCAGGGCATCTGCCAACTTGCCCCAGCGAGTTTGCGGCCAGACCTCGCCGGCACGCCCCATGGCGAAGCGCGCCGCACTGCGCCCGGCAAACCGCGTCAGCCGCCGCGGCAACCAGCCGACCGCACCCGCGAGCCGACGCGCGCGCGGAATGTCACGGAAGCTCGGATAGCCGGCAAACAATTCGTCGCCGCCGGTGCCCGCCAGCGCCACGGTGAGGCCCGCTTCTTTAACAGCGCGACTGACAAAATACGTATTCAGCGCATCAAAGGTCGGCTGATCAATACAGTCCAGCGCATCATCCAGGTGTGCGGCAAAATACGCTTCGCTCAGGGTAACTTCGCGATGATCTGTACCCAGTGCCTCGGCCACTTTGCGCGCATGGGCTGATTCATCGTATTGCGCTTCATCAAAACGCACGTTGAAGGTAGTGACCGGCTGTGATGCGGCACCCTGCGCCATAGCTGCCATCACTGACGAATCCACGCCGCCGCTGAGAAAAATGCCCAGCGGCACGTCGCTGACCAGGTGTTGCGCAACCGCTTCTTCGAGACTGGCGCGCGGCACCTCTGCATCACCGGTGGCACCTGTTTGCGGATATTGCCAGTAAGCCTGCAGCTCTGACGCGCCGCCGTGCTGAATACTCAGCAGATGCCCGGCGGGCAGCAACCGCACGCCCGCTACCAGCGTCTCCGGACCGGGCACAAAACCGTGCCAGAGAAACGCGGCCAGACTGCGCTGCTCGAGTTTACGCGGCACCGCCCCGGTAGCCAGCAGCGCACGCAGCTCGGATGCAAACAGCAGGCGGCCATGCTGCTCCGTGTAATACAGCGGCTTGATTCCGAGCCGGTCGCGAACCAGCAGCAAACGGCTGTCGCGCGGATCCCAGACAGCCAGGGCGAACATGCCCCGCAGGCGACCGAATGCCGCCACACCCCATTGCAGGTAGGCAGCCAGTACCACTTCACTGTCGGTCGCCGAGTCGAACCGACGACCGGCTTTTTCCAGTTCGGCGCGCAATTCACGGAAGTTGTAGCACTCGCCGTTGAACACCAGCGCTACGCCGCTGGATTCGTCAACCATGGGCTGCCGGCCGGCATTGCTGAGATCAATAATGGCCAGTCGGCGATGCCCGAGCACCACCCCACTGTCTCCGGCGCTCTGCCACAAACCGTCCTGATCAGGCCCGCGATGCAACTGCGCAGCGTTCATGCGCGTGGTGTAACTGATCGCCTGCTCGTCAATCGGGCCGTATACGCCGGCTATGCCACACATGCGCGCATTATCCTTTAGCTGATTTCGGACCGCACGCGTTGCAGCCGCCACAGCGACCGGTCAACGACACACCAGGCATCCATCCCGCCACGCGAGATGCGATCAAACATTGCCAGAGATTCGCCGCCTTCAACTTTGACACGCGGCAGACTGATCGGCGCCATGGCGCGGCGCACAGAACCGTGTATGGAACTGAATGCCACCGAGTAGCCGGCTGCTGTCAGGGCTGCGTCGGTAGCCGGATTGAAATCACTGTGGGTACCAAACGGATAGGCGAACGACGCGACCTCGGTGTTGAGCTCGTCCTGCAGCTTCTGCCGCGAACGCTGCATTTCGGTGCGCGCCTCGTCCAGCGGCATCAACCCCATGGAACGATGGGTGTCGGCATGCGAACCGATTTCAATCAATCCCGCTGCCGACAGCTCCCGTAACTCATCCCAATTCAGATAGCGCTCCGGACCTACGCTGGCAGTGCGGCCTGCCAGTGCGGTACTGACAAATGCGACCGCCGGCACATTGTATTTCTGCAGCACCGGCAATGCTTCAGTGAGAGTGCTCAGCATACCGTCATCAATGGTCACCAGGCAGGCATCCTGCGGCACGCTGGCCTGACCAGCGACAAACTGCTGCAGTTGTTGCAGCGATATGGCCCGTCCTTCATCGGCCAGCAATTGCATTTGCGCGGCAAAATCCTCGCCGGCCACACAAAAAGGGTCGTGACGGCTGTCACCGAAGCGATGGTAGGTAAGCACGCGTGCCAGCGGCCCGTCCGCCAGACTTCTGCGCACGGCCCGGACGCCACTCATGCCGGTGCCGAAAGTACACGCCATACGCGCGGACTTTTTTACATACCATCGGAGACCTGTGTTACTCACAGGCAGGCACTCTCCGCACCCCATGCCGGATAAACCGGCAGCCGGTGCAGGGCTGTGGCACTGTGTGGAGGTTCCCCGATTGGCATATTATTTATTGAACTCGCGAGAGTTCTTTATACTACCCCCTGTCGCCCGATAAATCTGAAGACAGATCACGGATTTAGGCCTTCTATCTCGCCATAATTCCATAATCCAGTCGCCTCTGCGCAAAACCCGGCATGACCCACGAAATAAATGACAGTGACATCGCAATAGTCGGTATGGCAATCCGCGTGCCAGGCGCAAATTCGCCGGAAGAATTCTGGCGCAACCTGGTAAACGGTGTCGAGTCCGTACGTACCTATTCGGACGAGGAGCTACTGTCACGCGGCGTCAGTCGCGACACCCTGGCCAATCCCGATTACGTGCGCGCCGGGATGCCGTTACAGAATTACGATCAGTTTGATCCGGAGTTTTTCGGTTTCAGCCCCAAGGAAGCGGCTATCCTCGATCCGCAACACCGGCAATTTTACGAAGTCGCCTGGGAAGCGCTGGAACGCGCGGGTCATCCGCCCCGGAATTTCCCCGGGGCAGTCGGTGTGTTTGCCGGCTGTGGCATGAGCGCCTACTTTGCCTACAACCTGTTAAGCAATCCGGACATTGTTGATTCAGTCGGGTTGTTTCTGCTGCGGCATACCGGCAACGACAAGGATTTTCTCGCCACCCGCGTTTCCTACGCC
>JAUIEY010000021.1 GCA_030429685.1 Gammaproteobacteria bacterium | reverse complement strand
CGTCGTTGGTCACATCAGCAAACGCGCTGAGACGATGCCGCAACTGGCGTGCCTTTTTACCCTGGCGTTGCTTTAACAAGCTGCGCATGCGCCGCAGGGTCACCCGCAACTGGTGCAGGTCGGCAGCGTCATAGCCGGCATCAAAGCCGGCCGCATAGCGCTTCAGCAGCGCTTTGCGCCGGGTTGCCAGCCGGCGCGCGGCGGATTCCAGTTGCCAGCTCACTGTTTGCTTTTGCCACCCGGTTTAGCTCAGGAAATGCGGATAATTCTGCCAAAAATAAGGCTCTTACGCGCGCCAATAACATGCGCTTATAATTTTCCGGATGCGAAACAACCCTGTCAGATCCTCTGCTACCCTTTTGGCCGCCCTGCTGCTGGCCGCCTGTGCCGTGCAGCCACCGGCCGCGACCGAGCCGCCGGCGGAGACTGCGGCGGAAGCCGCTATTGAGCCGGTGACGGAAGCCGCGCCGCAGCCTGCCGCACCGGACAGCCCGGCTGTCACGGGCACGGCTGCCGACGGTGCAGAGGAAACCGGCGCAACGCCTTCGAACACCACCAAAACCGTCGCGCCCGCTTATAACAAGAGCGATGTGATCTGGATTCAGCAACGCCTGCAGCAACTGGGTTATTTCGACGGCACTGCCAACGGCACGGTGGACAGCAAAACCCGCAATGCGGTGCGCGAGTACCAGCGCGACCAGGCGCTCGACGTGGACGGCCGGCCAACCGCCCAGCTGCGCGAGTTCATGTGGCGCAACGGCGGCTAGTTGCCCGTCCTGCCGCGCGTAACCAGCGATGGATTTCTTTAACCAGCTGCCAACCGAAGCCGCCATCACCGCGATCCTGTGGCTGGTACTGATCAGTTATTTCGCCATCGAATACTGGCTGTACAAGCGCGTACTGGCGCGTATCGGCACCCGCATTCATGTTAACGGCACCCGCGGCAAGACCAGTGTCACCCGGCTGATCGCCGCGGGACTGCGTGCCGGTGGCCTGCGCGTGTGCGCCAAAACCAGCGGCACTTTAGCGGCGGTCGCCGATGTGAAGGGGAACGAGTTTCCGGTGTTCCGCCTGTCGCGACCGAACATCATCGAGCAGATGCGGGTGATGCGCCGCGTGGCCAAATACAATCCGGACGTCGTTGTGTTTGAGTGCATGGCATTGCAGCCGCGTTTCCAGGCGCTGACGGAATCGCACATGATCCGCTCCACTCACGGCGTGATCACCAATGCGCGCCGCGATCACCTCGATATCATGGGCCCGACTGGCCGCCACGTCGCACTGGCGCTGGCCGGCAGCACGCCGGTGAATGCACGGTTGTTCACCGCCGAACAGCGTCATCTCGATGTGTTCACCGCAGCGGCGGCTGACCGGGGCACGCAACTGATTGCCATTGACGATGCGCAGGTCGCAGCGGTCACCGAGGCTGAGCTGCAGATCTTTAAATACCGCGAACACGCCGAGAACGTCGCGCTGTCGCTGGCAGTTTGCGAAGAACTGGGCGTTGAACGGGCCACCGCGCTGGTGGGTATGGCGGCGCTGGAGCCGGAACCCGGCGCTACGCAGGTCTGCAAACTGACCTATCACGGCCACGAGCTGATTTTTGTGAATGCCTTCGCCGCCAATGACCCGGAATCAACCCGCCGCATCTGGGAACGCATTGCGGCGCGCTACACCCCGGAAGAAGGCTACAAGCGCATTGCGATTGTGAACTGCCGCGCCGACCGGCCGCAGCGCTCGCATGAAATCGCGGTGGCCGCGGCGCAGTGGAGCGAAACGCATCACTTTGTGGTCATTGGCAGCGGCACCATTATTTTTCTTCGTGAAGCACTTAAGCAAGGCATAGCGCCGGAACGCGTCATCGTTGAAGAAGGCGCCAACGCCCGCGAAGTGATTGAAAGCGTGCTGGAACTGGCGGGCAAACGCGCCGCCATTGTCGGTATGGCCAATATCAAAGGCTGCGGTAACGAACTCGCCCGCTATTTCGGCAACCGCGCGGAAACCCTGGAGCCCCTATGATTACCCTGAACCTGCTGGCGCTGGCGATCGGCATCGGCCTGCTCGTGACCCTGCTGGTCACCGAAGCCTTCGGCATTGCCGCCGGCGGCCTGATCGTGCCGGGCTACATCGCGCTGACGCTGATGCAGCCGGTCAACCTCGCCATCACGATTGTTGTTGCGCTGCTGACCTTTGCCATCGTGCGCGTGTCGTCATCGTTCATGGTGCTCTACGGCCGCCGCATGACCGGCCTGACCATCCTCACGGCTTATCTGATCGGCGCGCTGCTGGAACTGACCATCGGCGGCGGCATCGCCTTCGACTTCACCGCCAGCAACCCGGCCATGCAGGCTGACACCGGCACGGATGCCCTGAACCAGAGTTTCGAGCCGGTGTTCGTGGAACTCGGCGTGGTCGGCTACATCATCCCGGGTCTCATTGCGCTGTGGTTCAACCGCCAGGGTGTGATCCAGACGCTGTCGGCGCTGGCGATCACCTCGGTGCTGGTGCGGCTGGTGCTCATTGTGGTGATCCCGGATGTCATGATTGCGCATGACGCCGGCCAACTGTCTTTCATCGACCTGCTCGCGCAACTGCTCGGCGATGACGGCGCTGCACCGATACAGTAAAGGACAAATTATCAATGGCCTATACCCACGTTTACTGGCGCCCCAACCAGGCCCCGACCGGCGCGATGATCGTGCTGGCATTGATATCGCTGGCCGGCTTTCTGATGGTCGAGACCATGCGCCGGCAGGACACCAAGGCGGACTTCGGCAAAATGGCGGCCGCCGCGGAACAGACGCAGGACGCCATGGAATACATCGGCAACATTCGCAAAGGCATGCAGCGCCTGGATGCGGATGTGGATCCGCAGGAATCCGGCATGATCGGCATTGCGTCCAGCCCGGTCACCTCGCTGAGCGGGCATTTGCCGGCCAAGCAAACCACCATTAACCCCAACTGGGCGGCCGTGATCGTGCGCATGCTGCGCGAAGTGGGTGTGGACCAGGGCGACGTGGTGGCGGTTGCGGTGTCCGGTTCGTTTCCCGTGCTCAACATGGCAACTTATGCGGCCATCGAGCAGGTGGGCGCCCGGCCGCTGGTGATCACCTCCGGCTCGGCCTCGCAATGGGGTGCGAACATTCCGGGGCTGACCTGGGTCGACATGTCGCGGCTGTTGCGTGAAGCCGGATTGATTGACACCGTCGAAATTGCCGCGTCACTGGGCGGCGCCGAAGACCGTGGCATTGGCGTGCCGGAACGCGGCCGCACCATCATCCGCAACGCCATCCAGAAAGCCGACCTGGAGTTGCTGTTGCCCTCCAATCTGGAAGAGTCGGTAGCCAAACGCATCGCCCTGTATGCGCGCTTTGCCGACGGCCAGCCGATCCGCGCCTACATCAATATCGGCGGCGGCACCGCCAGCACCGGGCCCGCCTCCATTGACCAGTACTTTGCCGGCGGCGTGATCACCTCGGCGCAGCCCAAAGCCTTCGCGGTGAAATCAGTGATGGGTCATTTCCTGCAGGAAGGTGTACCGGTGCTCAACATTTCCGGTATTGCCACCATTGCGCGCCGCTACGGCCTGCCGCTCATGCCCATCACGGAGCAACCGATCGGCTCAGGCGGCGTCTACAGCACGGCGAGCTACCGCCGCTGGCTGGCCGGCGCCTGGATCATCGCCATCCTGGTGCTGATTTACCTGGTTACCCGCATCTCCGGCGTGGTGAGTTCCTTCGACAACGGCGCGGACAACAGCCGCAAGATGCGGCCGAGTATTTAGGGTTACGCGGAAGAGATGCGGAATAATTTGCTAAAAAAATCCCCCGCGAAAGCGGGGGGAATGTCGATTTAGAGAGGAAACCTGAAAATAACTAGAAATCTGTCTCAGGGCTTGCGCCGTCTCCAGCCAAGCAGAGTGAGGGCGGACGCGAACATCCAGGCAGCCGCAGGAATGGGAACCAGATCGAATGAATTGGAGTAATCCATTCCCGGACCGGGCGCTGAATAGCCCTCGGAAAAAATTGTCAAGGTCACGCCGTCGAAAGTCGCTGCGGCACGGGCTGCTCCGTCTAGCCCTTCGTTGCCCGCGGTCAATCCAAACATAGTAGAAGCCAGTAGTGCACCTTGGGAACCACAGCTCGCAGGAGCCAGGTAAGAATCGTGGCATGCATAGCCAGTCGTCGTGGCCGTCATGGTGTCAAAGTCGAGCAGCAAATTTGTGTAGCTGTGCGCCCACCAGGAATTTGGACCTATGACGATCTGGTGACCTATGGTGCCGCTGACAGATAAAAAACCACCCGTCACGACACCGGAGCCATCCGTCACTATCGTCCCGGAATAAGTACCGTCATAAGAAGCAGGTAGAGCCGGATTCCAGTTAACGATTCCAGGCATACCAGCTAGCAATGCCGGCGGGGCAATCTGGCCATTGTCATAGGTATTGGTGTCGGGAGCGCCTACATCATTAGTTCCCCAGCGGGCAAAGCTTTGCCAGTTGCCGCCGTTAATTTCATAGGTCAGTGCATGCGCGTTGCCGACAATCATGGTTATTGCAACAAATACGACTTTTCGTGATCTCAACATCTGTTAATCCCTGAATATTTGAAATTGGAACACTTGGAACTCTTTTCGATTTCGCCAGTGCTTGTGCCGAATCATCTGGATACGTCAGGCTACTAGCCGGCTCCGCTACCGCCCTGCTGCCTGTTTCGAAACCAGCCAAGACCTGCCAACCCGGACGCGAACAGCCAGGCAGCCGCGGGAATGGGAACGAGGTCGAAGGTGTTCAGATAATCGGTACCCGGACCTGGCGCGGAATAACCCTCCGAGAATATACTCAGTGTTGTGCCATCAAAGGTCGCGGCATAACGCGCCGCGCCGGCAATTCCTTCATTACCGGCGGTTAGCGAAAATACGTTAGACGCGGGTAGTGCGCCGCCGGCACCGCATGATGCGGGAGCCAGAAACGAGTCGTGGCAAGCGTACCCTGTTGTGGTAGCGGTCATCGTTTCGAAGTTGAGCAACAAATCCTGATAGCTGTGAGCCCACCATGAGTTCGGTCCAACGATGAACTGCGAGCCGATCCAACCGCTAACCGACAGGAAACCGCCTGTGACAACACCCGCGTTGTTGGTGACGATCAAGCCTGAATAGGTGCCGTTGTATGAGGCAGGCAGAGCGGGCGTCCAGTTCACAATACCAGGATTGCCGGCCAGTAAAGCCGGCGGTCCTACTTCGCCGTTGTCGTAGACGTTGGTGCTAATGCTCCCTATGGCACTAGTGTTCCAGCTGGCCTGACCAGTCCAGTTACCCCCATTTATTTCATAGACAAGCGCCTGAGCCGAGACGCTTACAGTAATCAACGCAATTGCCATCATTAGTTTTTTCATCAATTAATCCCTCAACAGTTATTGCTTAGATAACGAATAAATTGGTTCCGCATAGTCGGACTCGCGTTTGGTAAGGACGCCCTTTGCGACGAGTTCTTCCAGAGCTCGAGCAACAAGAGCTTCTGAGCGAACGGCCAGTTGTTTATGCAGCCACCACCTACGCACTCCCTCAGCTGAATCCGCAGCTCCGGGATTGCTCTCGAAATACCCGACTAGGTCGCTCTCCAACGGTGATAGCGATGGTTTTTGTTGGTGAGTCGTGGACACGCAAACACTCCTGCGATTGTTTTGCCAACGACCTATAAGCAGGAATCGTGCCAGTCGCAGTTCTATATGTAGAACAATAGGTTACGAATATTTAGATGGTTATTGGGTGTGTAGGAAACTACAACACCTGTGGCGCTGGTTACACAGTTAAGAAACCTACATGCCGTGTTTTTTAACCATACGGCTCAATGCCGCCCTGTCCTTTCTTGCGTGTCGCACAGCAGCAGAAATATTGTGTGCAAACTTCTCCATCAGAAGTGACAGGTATTGCTTTTCAAATTGCTCGATTGCCATTGACTTGGCTGTCTGAAAAGGCAGCTCGACAGAGACCGACGGGCCCGACTCGCTGATTCCGAAGGCTGCATCGGATCCCGAGAACAGATCGGATGCGGTGATGGTATCGTCTTCAGCAAGCACAAATGCCCTATGCAGTGCGTTTTCGAGCTCGCGAATATTGCCGGGCCAGTCGTGACTCAACAGGCTATTCTGCGCGGCAGCGGACAGGATGCGCCCGGGCATATCGTATTGATGTTGATATTTGGTGACGAAATAGTCAGTAAGCAAGTGTATATCTGCCCCCCGTTCTCTCAGAGCAGGCAAATTGATCGGTATAAGGCTAAGCCTGTAATAGAGATCGCGGCGGAATTGCCGCCGCTGGGCCAGTATACTTAGCGTCTCATTTGTCGCTGCGATTATTCTTACGTCTGCGACCCTGTCTGCCTTGGCTCCCAACGGCCGATAGCTCTTTTCCTGCAGAAACCGCAGCAAGCCTGCCTGAGCTTTGGGAGTGAGGGCTTCAACTTCGTCAAGAAACAGCGTGCCAGAATCGGCAAGTTCAACCAGACCCGCTTGCTTCGAGCGCGCGTCGGTAAATGAACCACGTTCGTGACCGAACATTTCGTTCTCAAAGAGCGTATCCGGCAGTGCACCGCAATTGACGGGAACAAAAGGGGCGGCAGAACGATTGCCGGAATAGTGAATGGCCCTGGCGATCAGTTCCTTGCCAGTTCCGGTTTCTCCGTAGATAGTCACCGTTACGTCAAGGTCGGCAACACAGGCAACTTTGCGCAACGCCTCAAGAAAGGGCGGCGAATTGCCAATAAGGCCCAGCCCAGCAAAGTCTTCGGTCTCGACTGTCACCAGTCGGCTCCCCCGCCATCCTTGCGGTGATCGCAGAATCTGCTATTGGGTATTTAGTCTAGCAAATGGAGCGGAGTTAGCACCTCATCAATTTGGGTGAAATTGATACCTTTCCTAAGAATTCCCGGCTCTAGTCGCTATGCAATTCCCGGCGCGGGATTCCAAAGTTTTTGCAGGGCCCAGCTGTCCTTACACCCAGCCCTGCCGCCAGCGCGCGGCGTCTTTGAGCTCGCGCCAATCCAGTTTTTGCTCGCGCTTGCTGTGCACCGCTTCAAGGGTGACGCTTTGCGGGTTGCCCTCAGCGTCTTCGTGCACGGCTGTTACTAAAAAATGCTTTTCCTTTTTGGCCGGCTGGGCAGCCGTCCATTTGGTATGCAGCAGTTTTTTGGGGCTGATTGGGTTCACGCGCCAGGTCACAACACCTCGCAGGTGATAGTGCCGTCAGGACCGAGGTCAGAAACACGAAATTCCACGCCCATGTCTTCGGCATAGGCTTCCAGGCGCGGCCGCGTCCACAGGTTATGGACGTCCTCCTCGGTCATATCCATCATGCCCATGCGCGCGCAGGCTTCGACGCTTTGCCTGAACGGCGACACCCAGGTGCGTTTGCCGGGTTCGATGCGGGTGTCCAGCACCAGTTGATAGTGACATTCGGTGATATCAAAGGTCGCTTCCAGCGCCAGTTCTTTGTTGCCGGTTGCTTCAATCAGTTTTTTGATGCGCAAATTCACCGGCTCCATCATTTTGCGGTCATGCTGCACGTACTCTTCGAGCAGGCCATTGTTTTTAGCAAACTGCATAGCGCCAAGGTGCGCCAGCACGAGCGCGCCGTTAACGTGATGTTGGTATGGCTCGGTCTGATTGAGCGTCTTGATAACCATACTCATGGCCTGACCGAGCAGCGCTTCGCGACCTTCGAAACCACTGCCGTGCTGTTCGCGCCAATGCGCGGGGCGCTTAATTTCGGGAGTCGCCTGCTGAGCGGGTTGTCCAGCATTTATTGGTTGCGCTTTAGCCATGTTGTGCCTCCTGCCAGTCCGCCTGCGGCTATAGGGGCAGCCCTGCCCGATCGTCAGCCGCAGACTGATAAGTGATGGTGATGAACAGTTTGGACTGCACGAGCCCGACATTCCAGTCGGGGTTGAGCAGTTCTGACGGTTCGGCCGCCTGAATGGCGTTGCGCGTTATGCCGCGCGGTGATCCCGCGCGATGGCCATGTACACCGCAGGCACGACGAAGATGGTGAACAACGTACCAATGGCCATGCCGCTGGCCACCACCAGGCCGATGTTGTAACGACTCACGGCGCCGGCGCCGCTGGCGAGCAGCAGCGGCATCACGCCGAGCACGGTAGCAGCGGTGGTCATCAGCACCGGGCGTAATCGAATGCCGGCGGCTTTTTCTACCGCGGCGCGTTTATCGAGCTTTTCTTCATGCTGCAGCTGATTGGCGAACTCCACAATCAGGATGCCGTGCTTGCTGATCAGACCGATCAGGGTGATCAGCCCGACTTGTGTGTAGATATTTATGGTCGCGGCACCGAGGGTGAGAAACGCCAGCGCGCCGGCTATGGACATGGGCACACTCACCAGCATGATCAGCGGGTCGCGGAAGGATTCAAACTGCGCGGCCAGCACTAAATAAATCACCAGCAGCGAAAAGAAGAACGTCAGCACCAGCCCGCTGCCTTCCTGGATGTATTGCCGCGACGGGCCGGCGTAGTCCACGCGGAAGCCTTCCGGAGCCAGCCGTTTGGCGGTGGCCGACAAAAACTCCAGCGCGGTACCCATGGTGACGCCCGGTGCGGGCACGGCGGACAGTGTCACCGAGTTCTGCTGCTGGAAGCGTTTCAGTTCCTGCGGCTCCACCGTCTTCTGGTAATCCACCAGGTTGGACAACGGCACAATATCGCCACTCGCGGTGCGCACCGGGAACAGGCCGATCTGTTCCGGGTTCAGCCGGTAACGTCGTTCCACCTGCGGAATCACTTTGTAGCTGCGCCCCTGCAGGCTGAAGCGATTGACGTACTGATCGCTGAGCATCACGCCGAGATCGCTGCCAAGCTGCTGCATATCAATACCGAGGTTGCCGGCCTTGGCGCGATCTATGGAGATGCTGGTCTCCGGCCGGTCGAATTTCACGTCGAGGTTGGCGTACACAAACAGGCCGCTGCCATAGGCTTCCTGCACCAGCTGCTGGCCGATGTCATAGGAGGCCATCTGCGGCTGGGTCGAACCGATCACGAACTGCACCGGCAGACCGCCGCCGGCACCGGGCATGGCCGGCAGCGTGAACGCCGCCGACTGCAGGCCGGCCACGCGATCGGCAATGCCCTGCACCTCGGGAATGATGGCGTTGATACTGCGGTCGCGCTCACTCCACGGTTTCAGCACCAGGCCGGACAAGGCCGTATTGCTGGTGGTGGCCGGCCCGCTGCCCATCGCGCCATTAAACAAGAAGCTCTGATCGGCATCGGCGAGCTCACGATAACCTTCCACCAGTGCCGCGGTGTGCCGCGTCAGTTGTTCCGGCGAGGTGGTGGCCTCGGCGGTGGACATGATCAGCACAATGCCCTGGTCTTCACTCGGCGCAAGTTCCGCCGGCGTGGTGATAAACATGAAGTAAATGCTGACGAGAATGATCGCCGCAAAGGTAAGCGTCACCGGCACCGCATCCAGCGAGCGGTGCAGCACCCGGCCATAGGCAGCACGCAGATCGGCAAAGCGCGCGTCCAGCCACTGCGCCAGCCGGGCCTCTTCGGAACGGCGCGGCAGCAGACGCGAACACATCATCGGCGACAGCGTCAGCGCAACAATGCCGGAGATCAGCACCGCGCCTGCCAGCGTGAAGGCAAATTCGCGAAACAGGCTGCCGGTCAGCCCGCCGGAAAAACCAATCGGCGCGTACACCGCAAACAATGTAATGGTCATGGCCATGACGGGGATGGCGAGTTCGCGCGCGCCCTCCAGCGCGGCCTGCATGCGCGACTGCCCCTCTTCGATGTGGCGCTGAATGTTCTCGACCACAATGATGGCATCGTCCACCACCAGGCCAATCGCCAGCACCATCGCCAGCAGGGTCAACAGGTTGATGGAATAACCGAGCACCAGCATCAGCGCCGCGGCACCGATCATGGACAGCGGAATGGCAACAATGGGCACGATCACCGAGCGCAGTGTGCCGAGGAACAGATAGATCACCAGCATCACGATGAGCGCCGCTTCGATGAGTGTCTGGATAACCTCGGAAATGGCATCCTCGATGTAACGTGTCTTGTCGTAAGAGATGACAGCTTCGATATCGGGCGGCAGCTCGGCAACAATCCGCGGAAACAGGTCGCGGACTTCCTGGATGACGGTCAGCGGGTTGGCCGCCGGCAGCACGTCAATGGCAATAAATGTCGCGATCTGGCCGTTAAAGGCCACCGACACGTCGTAGTTTTCTGCGCCGAGTTCCACGGTGGCGACATCGCCAAGGCGAATAACGGTGTCATCGCGCTCAACCACCACCAGCTCGCGGAATTCCTCGGCGGTGTGCAGGTCGGTTTCCGCCGTCATGTTGATGGACACGGCATCGCCCTTGGTCTTGCCCACCGCCGACTGGAAGTTGTTGGCGCGCAATGCATCAGCGACTTCACCGGGCGTGACCTGCAGCGCGAACAGGCGCGCCGGATCGAGCCAGATGCGCATGGCAAAGTTGCGCCCGCCGAGAATTGCGGCCTGCTGCACGCCCTCAATCGCTTCGAGCTGCGGCTGCACCACGCGGATCAAATAGTCGGTGATCTGGTTCTGCGCACGGGTCTTGCTGGTAAAACTCAGGTACATCGCCGAGGTGGTTTCACCGATGGCGACTTCCAGCACCGGCTCTTCACTGGCCTCGGGCAACTCGGCGCGGATGCGGTTCACCTTGGTGGTGATCTGCGTCAGTGCGTCGTAGGGCGGGTAGTTAAGCTGCAAATGTGCGGTGATGGTGCTGGCACCCTGCAGGCTGCTGGACTCGAGGTAATCAATACCGTCGGCGCTGGCGATCTCACGCTCCAGCGGAATGGTGATGAACTCGCGCACCAGCCGCGCGTCGGCGCCGGGGTAACTGGTCATGACCCGCACCACCGCGCTTTCACTTTGCGGGTACTGCGCCACCTGCAGCATCTGGATGGAACGCAGGCCGGCCAGCAGGATCAGCAGGCTGACCACCACGGCCAGCACCGGCCGCTGCACAAAAATGTCGGTAAAACGCATGACGGTCTAGTTGTTGGCCGGTCGCGGCGCGGCTGCATCGCTGACCGCTACGCTGTTATCAATGCGCACGCGCGAACCGCTGCGCAGTTTTTGCTGACCGGCGGTCACGACCACCGCACCGGCGGCAAGACCCTGTTCGATCGCCACCTGATCACCGCGTGTGGCGCCGGGCAGCACGAAGGTGTTGGTGACCGAGGGCGTGTCGCCGTCGTCATTCACGACAAAAACCGAATCGCCATACGGACTGTAGGTCACGGCCGACTGCGGCACGGTGACGACCTTGTCGCGCCGGGGCAAGGCAATGGTCACTTCCACGAACATGCCCGGCAACAGGCGGCCGTCGGGATTGTCTATCACGCCCTGCAGGCGAATGGTGCGGGTGTCGCGCGCCACCTGTGGCTCGATGGCGGTAACCTTGCCGACAAAGTCCTGCCCGGGCCAGGCATCGTTATTGACGATAATCGGCTGACCGACCTCGAGCTGACTCAGTACCCGCTGCGGCACCGGAAACTCGGCGCGAATCTGGTCGAACGATTCCAGCCGCACAATGGTATCGCCGGGTTCGACGTACTGACCGAGATCCACGCGGCGAATGCCGAGCCGGCCGGCGAACGGTGCGCGGATGGTTTTCTGCTCAATGATCAGTTGCAGGTTGGCTTCGGCCGCGCGGGCCCGTTGCAGCTCGGTGCGGCGAATATCGTAATCCAGATCTGAAATCAGGTTCTCGGCAATTAACTCTTCGGCACGCTTGAGGTTGGCTTCCGCCAGCTCGCGCTCGGCACGCACGCCGTCAAGGCGCGCCTGATCGTCGGCAGTGTACTGGCGCACCAGCAGGTCGCCGGCCTTTACCGTTTCACCGGATTCAAAATGCAGCTCGGTGATCTGGCCGTCGAGTTGCGCGGTCACGTCCACGCCCTGCAGGGCGCGCAGCGAACCGATCGCGGGAATGGTCGGCTGCCAGTCCTCTTCCCGGGCCACCGTGGTGGAAACGGTGACCGGCGGCATGGTCATGGACGCCATGGCCTGCTGCGCCTGCATGCCGGACCAGAACTTCCAGCCAAAAATGGCGCCCAGCACTGCGCCGGTGGCGAGCAGCATGACGAGGTAACGGCGGATCATGAGTCGGCTTCCTTGCGGGTTGCGGCGACGCCGGTTGCCACCAGCGTCAGCAGCGTGTCGATGTAACGCTGCGGGTCAAAGTCGGTATCCACATCGGCGCCGCGGGCATGCGCGGCGATGAGTTCAAAATCGAGCGCATTGAGAATGCAGCGCGCGGTGTACTCCACATCAATGTCGCGGTACTCGCCCTGCTCGACGCCGAACTGCAGCACGCGGGCGAGCAGTTGCCGCGCGCGGCCGGTGACGTTGGCGAAAAAACCGGCAGCGATATCCGGGAACTGCTTGGACTCGGCGATGACGAGGCGTGGAATACCCGCCGAGGGGCTGCCCCAGAATTCCAGCAGGTTGTTACGCAACATGGTGGCCAATAGTTCGCTGGCCGAGCCGCTGAAGTTGTCCGCCAGCGCTTCGGCCTGGGCGAGGCGTTCGACGATGCCGGCCTCGACCACCGCGCAGAACAGGTCGCGCTTGGTGGGGAAATACAGGTACACGGTGCCCTTGCTGAAGCCGGCGCGCGTGGCAATGTCCTCGACACGCGTGGCGGCAAAGCCGTTTTCCAGGAAAAGTGCCTGGGCAGCTTCGAGCAAAGCAACGCGGGCAGCGCCGGGCTCTTCAGCCGGCGCCGCCGCGTCTTTGGGGGTTGCTGGGGTCATGGCAGCCATTGTTATTTGGAGTTAGTCCGGCCACTGACTGACCGGTCAGTCAGTATACTTATATTTGGGGTCAGAGTAAAAACTCTAGCTTGCTACCCTGCCCCGGAACGCCGGACGGCGCGCGGCCCGCGCTTTCCCGGCCGCTGGCATTGCCCCGTCAGCGCTTCGATTTCATCCCGAAAACGGTCGTTCCCCAGCACCAGGCCGGTTTTCAGCGCCGCACGAATTTCTCTCACCAGCGGGCCCGGGAGACTGCCGGCAAACAGGCTTCGATAAGCGGCCATGCGGGCCGGCGCGGTTGCGCCCAGCGCCAGATAATCCGCATGTGGGTGCCACATTTTGACCGGTTGATTGAAGGCGTGCGCGCGATAACTCGACCACGCGAAGCCGCCCGGATCAGTCACCATGCCCGCACGGACCGGATTCAGCTCAATGTAACGCTGGCAGGTCAGCAGATATTGGCGCGTCTGGACAAGACTGGATTTGAAGCGACCTTCGAACAGGGTGCCGGTGCGACCGTGTTGCTGGTTGAAATACCGCACGTAATTGCGCCCAAGATATTGCATGCAATGCGAAACGGCGTCGGGACGGCGCGGAGTTAGCAGCAGATGCACATGATTTGTCATGAAGACCCAGGCGTGCAGGTCCACACCGTATTTGTCGGTGCTCTCGCGCAGCCAGTGGGCGTAAGCTTTGCGGTCGGCATCGGACGTAAAACACGTCTGGCGATTGTTGCCGCGTTGCACAACATGCACCGGCAGACCGGGTGGGCAATGACGCCGCCGTCTTGGCATGGACAGACTCCTGCTGCAGAGTGTCCAGCATGAAGGCGATGCTAACGCCAGTTCCAATGCAAATTGTCACCGGAATCGGGAGTTTTTACTCTGACCCTAAATATTCAGGAGTTTTTACTCTGACCCCAAATATTGTTAGTGGAGGGTTCGCGAGCACGGCACGTTGGCCAGTAGCTGTTGCAGCACCGGCTCGGCCTCTTCGCTGTGCAGCCAGGACTCGACCTCGGGCTGGTAGCGCTGCAGGTTCAGCGCCACCAGTTGCCGCCAGGCTTCCACGGAGGCTGCGGGGATCATGTTTTCCATATCGGTCTCCCGAAAATTCGCTGCCTTAAATATGGTGGCAAAACGGGTGTTTTCAATGTCTTGCCGTACCATAGCCTGATGAAGATTTGGCTTGTTTTAGGACTGCTGGTATTGCCCCTCACCGCGCGGGCAGCGGAGCCGGTGCCGGCGGGCGACTATGACCGCGAACTCTGCGCGACGGCGCAGCGGCTGTTGCTGAATGCCGACGCGGACTTTCCTGTCATTGAACAGCGTGGCACCAGCAACGGTTTCCATACCATCCAGATGGGCATTGATGAGCAGCAACGCGGCGCGCTCATTGCCATGACGACGCACACGGCCGATGTTGACGGTGCAGCACAGCCGACGTACGTCGCCTGCAAAATGGTGGATCGCGCCCGCGTCAATGACCAGCTTGAGCTGCAACTGCCCGGCCCCGACCGGCAGTGCCGCGACGTAAATAATTTCACGCTGACGCTGGCGCTGGCCAAACTCACCCGCGCGCAACGCAATCGCTATCGGCGCGACGGCCGGCAACTGTATTTTGCGGACGATGCAGTACTGGCCACCGGCGGCGAATGGCTGCCCGTCACCATGGACGCATATATAAGTGCCGACATAAACAACAACCTGACCGTGCGAGCGCCCTCCGTGCGCGTGCCGTGGAACCCGGACGAGCAGAATTTTTACCAGGGCACACAGCACTGCAAACTGATCAGCATGGCGGCGATGCAGCGCTGGATTACCACCGCCGCCTTTGCTCCGGATGCGCAGTTGATCCCGCCGACCGATACCGCCTGCAGCGCGCCCCGCTCCATGACCTCCGCTGTCGGCAGTTGCCTGTTTTATTTTGCGCCGGCCGACAGCCTGTTTTGCCAGGACTACAGCGGCGCAGCATGGACCCGCGAGACCGCGCAGCAGGAATGTGCTAACCGCCATGCCAGCCGGGAAGCGCTGGCGCAGGCCAGCAACCGCTATGACGGTGCCGGCGGCCTGTTCAGTGCCACTGCCTGCGCACAACGCACCGACACCCCGCCGATTGCGGGTACCTGCGTTTTCCACTGTCAGGCCGACGACGAAACCCTGTGGCATGTCAGTGGCAGCATTGACCCGCGCATGACGCGCGGCTGTGATTTGTTTATCGAAACCGGCGACACACCCTGAGGACCTGTTATGAAAGCCCGCATCGCTGAACTGCTCGAGGAAATCCGCGAGCGCGAAGAAGAGCTCGGCGATCTGTTTAAGACGCATGAAGCGGAACTGATCTACACACTGCAAGGCAAGAAGGTGCAGTTCGAGGCCGCGGTGCGCGAAGCGCAAAAGAAACTGCGGGTCGGGCCACTGCGCTGGCTGCGGCAAAGCAAGCTGCGCAATGTGCTGTCGGCGCCGGTCATCTACAGCATGATCGTGCCGTTTGCGTTGCTGGACCTATGCGTAACGATCTATCAGTGGATCTGCTTTCCGCTGTACCGCGTGGCGCGGGTTAAACGCAGCCGCTACATCATGATTGACCGGCACGAGCTGCCGTATCTGAACAGCATCGAAAAATTCAACTGCATCTACTGCGGCTACGTGAACGGCCTGGTCAGTTACGTGCGCGAGATTGTGGCGCGCACCGAGCAGTACTGGTGTCCGATCAAACACGCGCAAAAAGTGCTGGACCCGCACCGCCGCTACGCCCGCTTTGCTGCCTACGGTGATCCGGATGCGTACCGCGCCGCGCTCAAACGCCGCAATGCGCCACACCCGCAGGATGACCTGCTGCGTAAAACCTGAATTTAGGCACCGGCGGCTCGACGCCGCAGACTCAATACACCAATCGCCGACAGCATTAACCAGAATGCGGCAGGCACCGGTACTACAGTTATCTTGAAGGCCATCTGCCCGCCAGACAACGTAGTGCCCTGGCCAAACAACTCGCTACTACCATTAACCGCCGAGATAGAATCCAGCGAACTCCAGAATTGCTGAATGTATTCAGGGCTGCCATCCAACTCCACTTCAAATTCAAACAGCCCCCAGTCATCGCGATAGCCGAACAGATGCTGATCTATGTAGGCACCGTGTTCAGTGAAGACCTCATTCTTGCCAAGAATCAGCCCGTCGTCGCTGAGATAATTGATCGTCGACTTGAAACTGAACTGACTGGCATCGTATTCATTAAAAATGCTGCTGCCGGTTGCCGCAGGGTCAAGCACAACGGTGCTGGCACCGTCAAAAAACCAGGCGGCGGTGCCGTTCAGGCTGATACCGCCGACTCCGAAAGTACTGGCGGTGCCGGCCACCTGCCCCTGCTCGTTGAGGTGATAGGCGTTGCTCCACGATCCACCCGTCGCCGCGTTCACGAACTGCCCGCCGGTCGGACCAATATTCTGCGTGGCAGCGCCATTCCACAACCAGACTGACTGACCGATGGCATTGCCCGCTGCATCAAACTGATCCGAGCGCCCTAGCACCTGGCCCGCACCGTTAATGGCCTGGTTTTCACTCTCTCGGTAGTTGTCAGTAACACGCGTATGGTTCGCATCAAACAGACCGGTGCGGATGGTTGCATTGCCGTCGAATACCCACGTTGACTGGCCGACAACATTGCCAGTTAAACTGTTATAGCGTCGGGCGGTGCCTGCAGCCGCACCACTGTCGCTCAATAATTCAGCTTCATTTATCTGCTGGTCGGCAATTGACCCGAGACTGCCGGTGTGCTCCGCGTCCGTCAGGCCGGCCTTGTGCGTTGTAACGCCGTCATAGACCCAGGCTGACTGGCCGATGTTGCGGCCGTCACCGGCATAGCGAACTGACGTACCCATGCTATGACCGGAGGAATTGATAACGCCGGCGGACTGACTGTACCGCCCGCCCGAAGCAGGATGTGTGTGTTCTGCATCCGCCAGGCCGAGCTGCACTGTTTGCGCACCATCGTAAACCCAGGCGGTGGAACCTGCAGTGCCGCCGGTGGCCTGACCGGCAACCTGACCACTTGCGTTCAGGGCCAAAGCCCTGTTGGTTACGCTGCTTGCGAGCGGGTCATCAAGAACACCTACTGCGAAAGTACTGAAGCCATCATAGAGCCACGCAGATGATCCTTCCGGAAAGCCGGTAGCGCTATAGCGATTGGAAGCCCCGATAGCCTGGCCCGCATCGTTGAACTGCACAAGCTCACTGGAGCGGAACCCGTCTGAGACGCGCGTATGATTGCTGTCAAACAAACCGATGCGGCTGGTACCACTGGCATCAGCAGCCCAGACCGAAGAACCGGAGGAAAACCCGGAAGCGTCATAGCGATTGCTCTCGCCAAACGCCGTGCCCGTTGCGCTCAGGCCCCGTGGTGAACTGAAACGCGAGCCACTCGACGAACTGGTGTGCTCGGCATCGATCAGGCCTATACGACTGGTAGTGAGACCGTCGAAGTACCAGCTTGAGTTCCCCAGACCGCTGCCAGTCGCGGAATAGCGGTTTGCCACCCCGACAACCGCCTGCCCATTAACGAAACCTGCCCCTTGCAGG
>JAUIEY010000241.1 GCA_030429685.1 Gammaproteobacteria bacterium | reverse complement strand
GTGGCCAAGCAACTGGCGAATTTTGCTGCTGTGCCTTACAAGGCGGTCAGCTTTGCCGGACTTAAGGACCGCCATGCCGTTACTGAGCAGTGGTTCAGTTTGCACCTGCCCGGGTCCACTGACCCGGACTGGAGCAGTCTGTCGCTGGAAGGTGTGGAATTTTTGCAGGCCCGCCGTCACAACCGCAAACTGCGTCAGGGGCAGCTGAGTTACAACCGCTTTCGGCTGCGAGTGCGCGATTGCCATATTGCTGAGCCCGACCTGTTGCAGCCGCGGCTGCAACGTATTCGCGAACACGGAGTACCTAACTACTTTGGCCCGCAGCGTTTTGGTCGCGACTTAAATAACCTCCGGCGTGTGCTGCAGCAGCCGGAGCTGCGCCGCCTCGGCCGCGAGACCCGCGGTTTTGTCCTGTCGGCATTGCGTGCGGCCTTGTTTAACGGTTATCTCGCCGGTCGGGTAAGTGCGGGGAACTGGTATCAATCGTTGCCGGGCGAAGCGCTGCTGTCGGATCGGCCCCGCGGAGCGGCCGAAGATGACACCTCGGTATTTGCGTCGCTGCGGCTGCCGGCCGGGCTGCTGTGGGGCAGGGACGCGGGTGGCAGCGGAGGCGCGGTAAAAGACCTTGAAGCGGAATGGTTCGGTCGTTTTCCCGCTGTCTGCGCGGCGCTGGAAAGGGCCGGGGCGCGCATGTCCCGTCGGGTCATGGCTGCCCGTGTCGGTGACCTCCAGTGGCGTTATGATCAGCATGAGCTAGCGCTGGATTTCGTGCTGGGACCGGGGGTGTTTGCGACTGCGGTTTTGGCGGAAATTCTGGCGGTGGAAGACTGCGCGCTGAGCCTGGCGGAGGAGGAGTCAAATGATTGAAATTCAGCAGCATGGCAACGTGGCGGAAATCCGTCTGGCGCGCCCGCCGGTCAACGCGCTCAACATGGAGTTTCTGGAGGCGCTGATTGCCGCACACAGAGAGCAAGTTAAGAATAAGTCACAAGCCATTGTTATTTCAGGTTTAGATGGTATTTTCAGCGGCGGTCTCGACGTGCCGGAATTACTGCAGCAGTCGCGCAATGCCATGACCGTATTCTGGGATCGTTTTTTCAGCCTGAATATGAACCTGCTGCGCAGCCCGGTACCGGTCATCGCCGCGCTGACCGGGCATGCGCCGGCCGGCGGCGCTGTGCTGGCGATACACTGCGACTACCGGGTGGCCGCCCGTGGTGACTTTCGCATCGGCCTCAACGAGGTGCAGGTCGGCCTGGCCGTGCCGCCCCATATATTGCGGGTGTTGGAATCGGTGGTGGGCGAGCGCACCGCCGCCCGGCTGGCCATGACAGGTGAATTGATCGACATTGACGAAGCGCTGCGCATCGGCCTGGTGGACGAACTGGTTGCACCGGCCGAGGTCGTCAGCCGCGCGGTTGACTATGCCGCGGCGCTGACCCGGTTGCCCCCGAGGTCAATGAATCAGACCCGGCTGAACAGTCGTCAGCGTATTTTCGCCGATGGCGTTGACCAGGAAGAGATTCGCGCCATGACTGATTACTGGTTCAGTGACGAAACGCAGGCGGCAATGCAGGCACTGGTTGCCAGTCTGGGCAAAAAATAACTGCCGTCAACGCGATTTCAGTAATACGTAGACCGCGCCGGTGCCGCCATCGGCCGGCGGGGCGCTGCAAAAGGCCAGCACTTCGTCCCAGCTGCGCAACCAGTTGTTGACCCCGTGTTTCAGCACCGGACCGTCGGGTCCCGACCCCAGGCCTTTGCCGTGCACCACCCGCACGCAGCGCAGGCCTTTTTCATGGCTGTAGCGGATAAAGTCGTGCAGATAGGCTCTGGCCTCATCGCGGCGCAAGCCGTGCAGGTCGACTTCCTCGCGTACTGATATCCTGCCGTTGCGCAGCTTGCGAAATATCCTGGCGTCGACGCCGTCGCGCCGGTAGCTGAGTTCCTCGCCGGTTTCCACATCAGCATCAGGCGGCATGGTGCTGCGACTTTCCGCCAGTGCCGCCTGTTCGTCGCGGCGACGCTGCGCGGCCTTGGGAGCAGGCCTGACGGTTTCGGGCTGGTGCCGGTTAGCGCTATTCTTTTTCTGCTTCAGCGGCCTGACGTTGCCAACTGCTTCTCTGAATAGCGCTGCGTCGTCCGAGTTGCTATGTTTGCCATCCTTTGACTGCATCGGTTCGCTATGAAGATTCTGCTCAGCAATGACGACGGCTACCATGCCGCCGGCCTGGCCGCCCTTGCGCACCGGGTTGGTGAGCTTGCCGATATCGTAATCGTTGCGCCGGATCGCAATCAAAGCGGTTCGAGTCATTCTCTCACACTGGACAACCCGCTGCGGGTGGGCCGCACCGACGCCGGAGTCTATTTCGTCAATGGCACGCCGACGGACTGTGTGCACCTGGCCATCACCGGCCTGCTGGACGATGAGCCCGACATGGTTGTGTCCGGCGTCAATCACGGCGCCAATCTTGGTGATGATGTGTTGTATTCGGGCACAGTGGCGGCGGCGATCGAAGGGCGTTTTCTGGGACTGCCGGCCATCGCCGTGTCGCTGGTCAGTGACGATATTGAAAATCTTGACAGTGCCGCCCGCGCGGTCGCCTGGCTGCTGCAGAAACTGCAGGCGGATCCGCTGCCGGCCGATACGATACTGAACGTGAATGTGCCTGATCTGCCTTTCGAACAACTGCGGGGATTTGCGGCTACCCGGCTGGGCTTTCGCCATCGGTCCGAAGCGGTGGTGCCGCAGGCCGATCCCAAAGGCCGCATGGTTTACTGGGTCGGGCCGGCCGGCGCCGGTGAGGACGCCGGCCCGGGGACTGATTTTTATGCTGTCGAGCACGGCCAGGTCTCCATCACACCA
>JAUIEY010000020.1 GCA_030429685.1 Gammaproteobacteria bacterium | reverse complement strand
CCGACACGCGGCATCTGACGCGGGCGAAGCGGCGGCCCGGAAAGTCGCCGTTGTTCAATTAGCGGCACGATTCTGCAAGAATCCGTGCATGCCCATAGCCCAGCTGCCACCCCAACTAGTCAATCAGATCGCCGCCGGTGAAGTGGTCGAGCGACCGGCCTCGGTGCTCAAGGAATTGCTTGAAAACAGTCTCGACGCCGGCGCTACGCGGGTCGATGTCGAGGTCGAAGACGGCGGCATCAAACTGTGCCGGGTGCGCGACAATGGCAGCGGCATCGCGGCCGACGAGCTGCCGCTGGCCCTGTCACGCCACGCGACCAGCAAAATCGCCACCCTCGATGATCTGGAGCACGTTGCTTCACTCGGCTTTCGTGGTGAGGCGCTGCCCAGTATTGCCTCGGTCTCGCGGCTCAGGCTGGTGTCGCGACGGCGCGGGGCAGAGCAGGGCTGGGCTTTACAGGGAGATGGTTCGGAACGTGCCGATGTACCCATGCCGACGGCCGCCAACGAGGGCACATCCGTCGAGGTGCGTGACCTGTTTTACAACACGCCGGCGCGACGACGTTTCCTGCGCACACCGCGCACCGAATACACCCATCTGGATAAAGTCGCGCGGCAGATTGCTTTAAGCCGTTTTGGCGTTGCATTCAGATTACAACACAACGGCAAAGCGATTCTGAACTTGCCTGTGGCAGATTCGCGCGAGCTTGAAGAGCAGCGTGTTGCCGCAATTCTGGGCAAGGAGTTCATGACGCATGCTCTGTACATAGAGCACCAGCAAAACAACATGAGTTTGCGTGGCTGGCTGGCCCGACCGACCTTTTCGCGCAGCCAGCCGGATTTGCAGCACTTTTTTCTCAACGGTCGAGCAGTGCGTGACAAGGTTATTGTCAGCGCAGTTCGTCAGGCTTTCCGCGACGTGCTGTTCCACGGCCGGCATCCTGCCTATGTTCTGTATCTGGATATGGATCCGGCACAGGTAGACGTCAACGCGCATCCGGCCAAGCATGAAGTCAGATTTCGCGACAGTCGCCCGGTGCATGATTTCGTGCGGCGGACCGTCGAGGCAGCGCTGGCCGAAACCCGTCCCGCTGCAGGCGGTCAGGCACCGGCGCATGATATCGGGCGCGGGCCTGCCGACACCCGCGCAGTGCAGCAGGGTCTGGGCCTGCGGACTAACGAGCCTGGCGCCTTCAGCCCGGCGGGGCAGAGCGATCGCGGATTTCATCCCGGCAGTCAGGGTGTGGCCGAGCCGGGCAGTCCTGCCGGTTGGACGGCAACGGCGCACGGGTTGCCGGATGACGATGTCCCGCCGCTGGGTTTCGCAATCGCGCATTTGCATGGGGTCTATATTCTTGCCCGCAATCGCGACGGCCTGGTTATTGTCGACGCGCATGCGGCACACGAGCGAGTGACTTACGAGCGGCTGAAGCAGGCCCTTAATGAAGGCAGCGGTGTTGCCACCCAGCCGCTGCTGATTCCGCTGGCTGTGCAGGTGGGGGAGGCAGAAGCGGATCTGGCAGAAGCCTGTGCTGCGGAACTGGCAGAGTTTGGTCTGACAATTGATCGCAGCGGCCCCGACTGGCTCACCGTGCGTTCAGTCCCGGTATTGCTGGCGCAGGCTGATGCGGAAACATTGCTGCGCGATCTGCTCAGTGACATGAGTGCAGGTGCCGAGGGAACTGCCGCCGGAGCACGTCTGGCCGATAAGCGTGACGAGTTGCTCGCAACCATGGCCTGTCACGGTTCGGTGCGGGCTAACCGCAACCTGACGGTAGACGAAATGAATGCCTTGCTGCGGTCTATGGAACAGACCGAGCGAGCTGATCAGTGCAACCACGGGCGCCCGACCTGGACCCAACTGAGCATGGGTGAGCTGGATCGACTGTTTGCCCGCGGGCGCTAACGGTGGCGTGAACATGGCAGAATCCGCCGCGATTCGCGCGGTTTGCATAATGGGGCCGACCGCAGCCGGCAAGACCCGGACCGTCATGGAACTCGCTGAGCGTTTCGCTATCGACGTCATCAGTGTCGATTCCGCGCTGGTATATCGCGGCATGGATATTGGCACTGCCAAACCATCGCCCGCAGAGCTGCGCCGCGTTCCGCATCGTCTGATTGATATCTGCGCACCGCACGAAGCCTATTCCGCAGGAGCATTCTGTCGCGATGTCGCAGCCTTGCTGCCGGGCAGTTGCGCTGCCGGGCGGTTGCCGGTTCTGGCAGGCGGCACCATGCTGTACTTTCAGGCCCTGCAGCAGGGACTGGCGGATTTGCCCGCGGCTGATCCGAAACTGCGCGCCGAACTGGATAGTCGCGCGGCCGAGCACGGTTGGCCGGCGCTGCACGCCGAATTGCAGCAACTTGACGCGGCCACTGCAGCACGCCTGCGGCCCAATGATGCACAGCGTATTCAGCGCGCACTGGAAGTTTGCCTGCTGGCCGGCGAGCCGATGTCCGTGCTGCAGCAACAGACTCGTCCGCCGGTGCGGGCCGAATACCTGAACATCGGCCTGCTACCCGCAGACCGGGCCGTGTTGCATGCGCGTATCGAAGCACGGCTTGAAGCAATGCTGGCAGGCGGTTTGATTGACGAAGTTGCGCGAATTGCCGGTTTGCCCGGTGTCACTGACGCTTCCCCGGCTCTGCGCGCGGTAGGCTATCGTCAGTTTTTGCCGCATGTGCGTGGTGAAATCTCGCGGGAAGAGGCGTTTGCCAAGGCTGTGGTAGCTACCCGGCGGCTGGCCAAACGGCAGATGACCTGGCTGCGCTCATGGCCGGATCTGCACGTTGTAGACAGTCTAAATGCCGACTGTGGCGAACAGGTTGCGAACCTGATACGGGAGTGGCAGCAGTGCTGATGCCTGCCGACGCTATGCGGGTGTGCAACCGCATAAATAAGTCGTTAGAATCAGCGCAGCGTTGCGGTGTGCGCATCGCTGCTATATTTCAGCAACAGCAGCAATTAAAAAAACAATAACAATAAAACTATAAACGACTGTGGGAGTCGATAATGGCCAAAGGGCAAACCTTGCAGGATCCTTTTCTGAATACCTTGCGCAAAGAAAAGGTTCCGGTCTCTATATATCTGGTTAATGGAATCAAGCTGCAGGGGACGATTGATTCCTTCGATCAGTTTGTCGTGCTGCTCAACAACAGCGTGAGCCAGATGGTGTACAAGCATGCAATCTCGACGGTGGTACCGTCACGCGCTATTCGCGTCAGCGCGGATGGCGACGGAGAAGAGTGACCACAGGATCCACCCCGACAGCGTCACCCGATCGCATGGCGCCGTTTTCAGGCGGCAGCCTGCGGTGGAGAGCCTGATTGTTTGAACGCCCGCGGCACGGTGAACGGGCTGTTCTGCTGCATGTCGCGCTCGGGCAGCGCGTTTCTGCAGATGATCGGCAGGAATTTGCTGCGCTGGCCTTGTCGGCCGGGGCTGAACTTGCGGGCGAGCTGGACGCCACGCCGGCGACCGCGAATCCGCGTTTCCTGATAGGCACCGGCAAGCTGGAGGAATTGCGGCAGCTCGCCGAAGCAGTCGATGCCGAGCTCATTCTGGTGGACCATGCGTTAAGCCCGCGTCAGGAAAAGAACCTGGAAAAAGCCCTGCAACGGCGGGTGGTCGACCGTACCGGACTGATTCTGGATATTTTTGCCCTGCGAGCGCGCACCCACGAAGGCAAATTGCAGGTTGAGCTGGCCCAGTTGCGGCACTTGTCCACCCGGCTGGTGCGTGGCTGGACCCATCTGGAGCGACAGAAAGGCGGTATCGGCCTGCGCGGTCCCGGTGAAACCCAGCTCGAAAGCGACCGTCGCATGATCGGTCAGGCCATCAAGCGGCTATTGGCGCGTCTGGAGAGGGTGGAGAAGCGTCGCCAGCAGGGTCGCCAGCAGCGTCACAAGCAGGAAATTCCCACGGTTTCCCTGGTGGGTTACACCAATGCGGGCAAGTCCACTTTATTTAATCGCCTGGCGGATGCCGGTGTGGATGCCGCGGACCAGTTGTTTGCCACGCTCGATCCGACGCTGCGCAAACTGCATATCGCCGATCATGGCGATGTCATTCTGGCAGACACCGTCGGGTTCATTCGCGATCTGCCGCATGAACTGATCGCTGCGTTCAAATCCACTCTCGAGGAAACGCGCGACGCCCGGCTGCTGCTGCACGTGGTCTATTGCGCCGACCCCGCCCATGTCGATCGCATCGAGCAGGTCAACGAAGTGCTGCAGGCCATTGGGGCAGAGGGCCTGCCGGTCATCCACGTCTACAACAAGGCTGATATACTCGATTTACCGCCACGACTGGATCGTGCCGAGACCGGAATGCCCCGGCGTGTCTGGATTTCGGCTACAACCGGTGCCGGTGTGGACTTGTTGCTGGCAGCGATGGCGGAGTTTCTTTTTCGGGAACGGGTGCGCGGCCTGGTCAGACTGGACGTCGGTCAGGCCAGATTGCGTGCATTGTTGTTCGACAAGGCAAAAATCCGTAACGAGGTTTGCCTCGAAAACGGTGGATGGGAGCTGGATATAGAACTGGATCAGCGGGATTTTGACCAGTTGGCGGCTCACGAGAATTTGGTTTGGCATGAGAGGAATCACCCAGATGGCCTGGAACGACTCGGGTAACGGCAAAAACCCCTGGGACAGGAATTCGCGACAGGACGGTCCGCCCGACCTGGATAAACTGGCGCGCGACCTGCAGAAAAAGCTTTCCGGGCTATTCGGCGGCGGCGGGTCCGGCGGTTCGGGTAGTTCGGGCGGCGACAGCGGCGCGTCACTGGTGGGTGTGCTGGTGCTGGTTTTGATCGGCTGGAGCGCCACCGGCTTCTATACCGTTGATGACGCAGAACGCGGCGTGGTCCAGCGCTTTGGCGCCTATGTGGAAACCACGCAGCCTGGCTTGCGCTGGCATTTGCCCTGGCCGATCGAAACGGTCGACAAGGTTAATATTTCGGCTATCAACAGGTTCAAACAAACCACCAGCATGCTGACATCGGACGAAAACATCGTCATCGTCGATATGGTGGTGCAGTATCGCAACGCCGATCCGATGCGGTTTCTGTTCGACGTCGAAGACCCGGTGGGTACGCTGGCCGATGCCAGCGAGAGCGCCATTCGCGAAGTGGTCGGTAAAAACAGACTGGATTTTATTCTGGGTGAGGGTCGTGAACCCATCGCGGAGCAAACTCAGGTCACCATTCAGCAGGCCATGGATGAATACAGCACAGGCGTGCAGGTGACCAAAGTCAACCTGCAGGACGTCAACTTTCCGTCCCAGGTTGAGGCCGCAGTGCAGGATGCGGTTAAAGCCCGCGAGGATAAAGAGCGTTTGGCCTTTGAGGCGGAATCCTACGCCAACGATATTGTCCCCAGGGCGCGCGGTGCGGCAGTGCGTGAAATTCAGGATGCCGAGGCATACCGGGAGCGCGTGATTGCTGATGCCCAGGGTGAAGCCGCGCGCTTCGAAGCGCTGCTGGCGGAGTACCTCAAAGCTCCCGAAGTAACCCGTGAGCGTCTCTATATAGAAGCGCTGGAGACTGTATACGCCAATTCCAACAAAGTGCTGCTGGACGCCGAAGGCAGCGGCAACCTGCTGTACCTGCCGGTTGATCAGTTAATGCAGCGCGCTAGCGGCAGTGCCGCGGGTGCTGCCGGCAGCCAGCCGGCTATTCGCAATTCCAATCAATCCGAACGCGTCACCCGACCGGGGCGCGACGATACTCGTTCGCGGGGTAGCCGATAATGAAAATTTCATCGACTGTGGTCATAGGCGTGGTAGCGGTAGCGGGCCTGATCATATACAGCTGCCTGTTTACTGTGAACGAACGTGAACTGGCGATTAAATTCCGATTTAGCGAAATCGTTGCCGCCGATTATGAACCGGGCCTGCATTTCAAGTTTCCGATCGTCAACAGCGTGCGTACCTATCCCAAGCGATTGCTGACAATTAACAATCCTCAGGAACCCTTCCTGACCGAAGAGAAGAAAAACCTGTATGTGGATTTCTTTGTCAAATGGCGGATTGTGGATGTCGGCCAGTTCTATCGTGCGAGTAATGGCGAGGCCGTTATAGCCGCGCAGCGGCTGCTGGAAATCGTCAAGGACGGTATTCGGGCCGAGTTTGCCAAGCGCACGGTGCCGGAGGTCGTTTCTGCGGAACGGCGGGAGATCATGGACGATATGCTCAGCAAGGCGCGCCGCAATGCCAAGGAACTGGGTGTTGAGGTGGTGGACGTGCGCGTCAAGCGTATTGAGTTTTCCAACGATGTCAGCGAATCGGTATTCCGGCGGATGCGCGAGGAACGCTCCCGCGTAGCGGCAGAATTGCGCGCCGAGGGTGCCGAGACCGCCGAGACCATTCGCGCCGAAGCCGACCGTGAACGCACGGTGATTCTGGCTGAGGCCTATCGTGATGCCGAAATTCTGCGCGGCGAAGGCGATGCGACTGCTGCTGAAACCTACGCCAAGGCGTACGACCGGGATCGCGATTTTTACGCTTTTTATCGCAGCATCCAGGCCTACCGCAATTCGCTGGGCACGGAAGGTGACCTGCTTGTTATCGGGCCCGACAGCGATTTTCTGCGTTTCCTGAAGCAGTCGGATGGCAAATAGCCTGACACACTGCTGCAGGCCGTTTTAGTATTGACCGGCTGTTTTCTGGCATGGATTGGAGTGACCTTGCAGCGGCGTTTGCCCTGTATCTTGTCATTGAGGGGCTGCTACCGTTTGTCAGTCCACGTGGCTGGAAAAACAGCGTGGCTATGATCGCGCAGCTGAATGACCGTCAGCTGCGTATTTTCGGATTGATCAGTATGGTGGCGGGCCTGGTTCTGCTGGCTGCTGTGCGCGGATGACAGGATAGATGTGTGGGTAAGAACGTAGTCGTCGTCGGCACCCAATGGGGTGACGAAGGCAAAGGCAAGATAGTCGATTTGCTAACCGACAAAGTGGCCGGTGTGGTGCGTTTTCAGGGCGGGCACAATGCGGGTCATACCCTGATTATCGGTGGCGAAAAAACGGTATTGCATCTGATTCCGTCAGGCATTTTGCGTGACGGTGTGGAGTGCATTATTGGCAACGGCGTCGTGGTACACCTGCCTTCCCTGATCGAGGAAATGGATGAACTTGTTGCCAAAGGGGTCGATGTCGATGCCCGGCTGCGTATAAGCGCGGCTTGTCCGCTCATCCTGCCCAGCCATATTGCGCTCGACCTGGCGCGGGAGGCTGCCAGGGGGGAAGACAAGATTGGTACCACCGGGCGTGGCATCGGGCCAGCCTACGAAGACAAGGTCGCGCGTCGCGGCCTGCGGGTGTCCGATCTCTTTGATGAGGATGTATTTGCCGCGAGGGTGCGCGCCAGTTTTGAATTTCACAACTTTGTGCTGGAGCACTATTTCAAACAACCGGTGATTGATCCCGAACCGGTGATTCAGGAATGGCTGACCATGGCGGAGCGTATAAGGCCGCTGGTTGCCGATACCGCAGGTCATCTTGGCCGCCTGCACAATGAGGGCAAGAACCTGTTGTTCGAAGGCGCACAGGGAACGTTGCTGGACATTGATCATGGCACCTATCCGTTTGTCACCTCGTCCAACACTACCGCCGGCGCCGCCGCCACCGGCACCGGGATCGGTCCTGGCGCGATTGATACGGTGGTAGGCATCGTTAAGGCCTATACGACCCGGGTCGGGTCCGGGCCGTTTCCCACCGAATTGTTTGATGACATGGGCGAGCATCTGGCCAAGGTCGGTGCCGAATTTGGTGCCACTACCGGCCGCCCGCGTCGCTGTGGCTGGTTTGATGTGGTGATCACGCGCCGGGCTGTGCTGAATAGCGGCATCGGTTCGCTGTGCGTGACCAAGCTCGATGTGCTGGACGGCCTGCCGACAGTAAAGATATGTACCGGTTATCGTCTCGACGGCAAGGTTACCGATGTGCCGCCGCTGCGGGTTGACCATTACCAGCAGTGCGAGCCGGTCTATGAAGAAATGCCCGGCTGGCAGCAAAGCACCGTAGGCGTAACCCGTGAGGCCGAATTGCCTGACGAAGCACGCGCCTATCTGGCCCGGATTGCCGAGGTGCTCGGGGTGTCGGTGGACCTCGTGTCAACCGGCCCGGACAGGGATCAGAATGTCATCATCCGCCACCCGTTTGACTGATTCTCTGTCTTGAGCTGCTGATTGTGTTCGCGTTTCGCTATCCGATCGTTGCCGGGCGCACCGGTCCTTTCGCAGCGCTGCTTTGCGCAGTGCTGCTGGTAGCCGGTTGCACGGCGCGGTTTCTTTACGACAGGCTGGACTCTTTTATTGTCTGGCAGGTAGAGGACTACGTTGAGCTGACGGGAGAGCAGAAACAGGCGCTGAAAACGGACATTCAGGAACAGCTCAATTTTGTACGCAAAAATGAAATGTTGCGTGCTGCCAATCTCTTCGAGCAAAGTGCGCGGGACCTGGAAAGTAACCGCGTTACCGCGGAGTTGCTGGACCAGCGCTATTATGCGGCCCTGGAAATCTACGATGACCTGATGCTCGGGATCGTGCCTCTTTCGCAACGCTTCCTGCGCTCCCTGTCGGCATCTCAGGTTGACGAATTCTTCGCCAATCTGGATGAGGTCAACGACGAGATGTACGACGAATATTCAGGCCGCACCGCGGAAACCCGCGAACGTAACCGCAACCGGTCTGCCGTAAAATCGATTCAGGAGTTTACCGGTCGGTTGAACAAACAACAGCGTGGCATGGTGACGGATGCTCTGGCCAGTATGGACGATGCCAGCGAACAGTGGATTGCCTACCAAAGGCTCTGGCAGCAGCGCTTTCGTGAACTGATCGCGCGGCGTCCGCCTGAGGCTGAATATCATGCTGAATTGACCCAGTTGTTTGTTTATCCCCGTAACCTGCATACGGAAGAGTATCGCGCGCGGGTGCATGGCAATCGCATGATTCTGAACGCTATGCTTGCAGAGTTGTTCGGCAACCTTAGCGAGCGGCAGCGGCGCAAGGCGGTGCGCAAGCTGGATGGTTACGCCGCTATGTTGCGCGATCTGGCCGCTGCCGGCTAGCGTCCGGCCCTGACCATGAGCAGTAGTAGCAACGTCGGAGACATTCAGCGGGAGGTTGCGCGCCGGCGCACTTTTGCAATCATATCTCACCCGGATGCCGGCAAAACCACGCTGACGGAAAAGTTACTGCTGTTTGGTGGTGCCATTCAGGAGGCCGGCGCGGTCAAAGCGCGCCGGGCCAGCCGCCATGCGACTTCTGATTGGCTTGAAATCGAAAAGCAGCGCGGTATTTCCGTCAGCAGTTCGGTAATGCAGTTCGAATACAACGGGCACATTATTAATTTGCTCGATACGCCGGGCCATGAAGATTTCTCCGAGGATACTTACCGGGTGCTTACAGCGGTGGATGCTGCTGTCATGGTCATTGATGCAGCCAAAGGTGTCGAAGCGCAAACCATCAAATTGCTCGAAGTCTGTCGTTTGCGCAATACGCCGATTATTACATTCGTAAACAAATACGACCGTGAAGTTCGCGGTCCGCTGGAAATTCTGGAAGTGATCGAGGCTACGCTGAATATTGAGTGCGCGCCCGTCAGCTGGCCAATAGGCATGGGCAAAAGCTTTCGCGGGGTGTTCGATCTGTTGACAGACAGATTGTTGCGGTTTCGTGCCGGGGAAGAGCGTCGCTCGGATGATGAAGAGGTAATTGCCGGTCTGGATAATCCTCGGTTGCAGGAATTGTTCCCTGATGAGGTAGATACCCTGCGCGAAGAGGTTGAGCTGCTGCGCGAGGCCAGTGAGCCTTTTGACCGTGAATTATTTCTTGCCGGTCTGCAGACCCCAGTCTTTTTCGGTTCTGGCATCAATAACTTTGGTGTCCAGGAAGTGTTGCATGCGCTTATCGAATGGGCGCCGCGTCCGCAGTCCCGCGAGGCAACCGAGCGCGAAGTGCACCCGGATGAAGGGCCACTAACAGGCTTTGTTTTCAAAATTCAGGCAAATATGGATCCGAAGCATCGCGATCGAATCGCGTTTTTTCGGGTCTGCTCCGGGCGCTACGAACCGGGCATGAAGCTAAAGCACCTGCGGCTGGGCAGGGAAATGCGTATCGCCAACGCGCAGACTTTTATGGCTAATGCCCGCAAGGCCAGTGAGGAGGCCTATGCCGGCGACATTCTTGGCATCCACAATCACGGGCAATTGCAAATCGGTGACACCCTCAGTGAAGGCGAGGCGCTTAGTTATCGCGGCATTCCCTATTTCGCCCCGGAGTTATTCTGTAAAGCGAGGCCGCTGGATCCGTTGAAGGCCAAGCAATTGCAGAAGGGGCTGACGGAACTTGGTGAAGAGGGCGCAATCCAAGTGTTTACCGATGGTATGGGCCGCAAATTGCTGGGTGCTGTGGGTCAGCTGCAATTTGACATTGTTGCGCACAGGCTGAAGGGCGAATATAACGTGGATGCGCAGTATGAACCGGCTGAGATACATACCGCTCGCTGGCTCAGCTTTCCGGATCAGGAAACCCGGAAGCAGTTTCTGCAGCGCGAGTCCGCCGCGGTGGCGGAAGATGTGGATGGTAATCCTGTGTACCTGGCACCGAGCCGTTACAAGTTGCAGATTACCGAAGAACGTTTTCCGGAAGTCGGATTCCACACAACGCGCGAGCACGGTGAGGTGCTGGCACAGGGATAGATGCAGGCGTTCCGTAGCTTATAACAATGAAAATTCTGTTTTTTACCGACAATTTCCCGCCCGAATCGAATGCGCCTGCAATCCGGACTTTTGAGCACACGCGGGAGTGGGTCAAGGCAGGTCATGAGGTTACCGTCATTACCTGCGCGCCGAATTTTCCGATCGGTAAGGTTTATGAGGGTTACAGTAACAGTTTCTACCAGACAGAGGAAATCGACGGTATCAGGGTGGTGCGTGTCTGGACCTATATCGTCGCCAATGTCGGTTCCACCAAGCGCATCATTGACTATATTAGCTTCATGGTCAGCTCGAGCCTTGCGGCTCTGTTTCTGCCACGCCCGGATGTGGTTATCGGTACTTCGCCGCAGCTGTTTGCGACCGTGGCGGCCTGGCTGACGGCGAAAATCAAGCGCCGACCGTTCGTGTTCGAGCTTCGTGATTTGTGGCCCGAGTCCATTCTGGCTGTGGGTGCCATGAAGAAGAAAAACTTCGCGCTGCGCTGGCTGGAGCGTTTCGTAAGCTTTCTTTACCGCCAGGCAGACTTGCTGGTTCCGGTTACCAACTCCTTCGCCCGCACGGTTGAGGGAGAGGGCGTGGACCCGGACAAAATTACCGTGATTACCAATGGTATTGAGCCCGGCAGTCACCGATTGACCGCGACGCGTGAGGAAATTCGCACCCGGTGGGGCATACCGGCAGATGCATTCGTCGGTGGTTTTATCGGCACGCTGGGTATGGCGCATGGTATCAGCACCATACTGGAAGCAGCCGAATCAACCCGCGACGACGCAAGTCTGCATTACGTCATCATGGGCAATGGCGCAGACAAGGAGCAGATCCAGTCGCTGGCGCGGGAAAAGCAGCTCGATAACGTGACATTGATCGATGGCCAGCCGCGCCAGGATGCGCTTAATGTGCTGGGCGCGATGGATGTGTCCCTGGTGCTGCTGAAAAACACGCCATTGTTCGAAACGGTTATACCTTCAAAGATTTTTGAGGCCATGGAGTTCGAGAAGCCCATCATCATGGGCGTGCGGGGAGAAAGCGCGGACATCGTGGTAAACAAGGCGCGCTGTGGGGTTGCTTTTACCCCGGAAGCAGCCGATGAGTTGGTCGCCTGCATGCGCGACTTGCGCGATGACCCGGAAAAATGCGCGGAGTTCGGCGCCAATGGCAGAGCGGCAGTCGAAAGCGATTTTCGCCGCACCGAACTCGCAGCGCGTATGTTGCAGGCTATCGAAAAACTGGTGGGCTGAAAGAAATCTTTAATCCGTCGCGGTTATGCTGTCCGCTCGCGGATATCGCACGTTGTTATTCGTTCTCACGGGAAAATACCAGGGAAATACTTATGCAAGTACACGGTTTACTGTCAGGCCTCCTGTTGGGAGTAATGCTGTCGTCCGCCGCAGTCGCTGAGGAAACGGTTGATGACAAGCTTTTCTATTATCTTGGCACGGCAATCAATCGCAGCCTCGCAGGGCTGGCGCTGTCGGATCAGGAAAAAGCGCTGGTCCTGGAGGGGTTTTCCGCCAGCCTGAACGGCACCGCCGAAGAGCTCGACGACAACGTGTACGGGCCGAAGATGCAGCAACTGGGGCGCGAGCGTGCCGCCCAGGCGGCCCAGCGCGAACTTGCGGCCGGACAGGAGTGGGTTGCGCGCATGGCCAAGGAGCCGGGCGCCCGGCAGACGGCTTCCGGCCTGGTCTACCGGGAAGTGGAGGCGGGCACCGGCAAGCAGCCGGGGCCGGCGTCGCGGGTGCAGGCGCACTACCACGGCACCCTGCGTGACGGCAGCGTTTTTGACAGTTCGCGATTGCGCGGCGAGCCCATCAGCATCGGCCTGAACCAGGTAATACCCTGCTGGACCGAAGGCATAGCCTTGATGAAAGCGGGCGGCAAAGCAGTGCTGACCTGCCCTGCGGCGATCGCCTATGGCAGCAACGGGCAGGGCTCCATCCCCCCCAATGCCGCGCTGACATTCGAAGTGGAATTGCTGGAAGTCCTTGATCAGGCACAACCCTGATCATTCGCCGGCAAGGCGCCGATTGCGACAATATTGGCTCATCCGCTGCAGGTGTATGATGGTCGCGATGTGTTTCGCGTTTCAACCAACCTGACAGTAGGAGCTAGATATGAATACCAACAACCGTGTTCTGCCTGCATGGATGGCTTTGGCTGCTGCGTTGCTGAGTTCGACCAGCACAATCGCAGCCGACGACGATGACGACGACGGTATATTTGGCCTGCCGGCCACCGATACCGGTTTTTATGCCGGGGCTAGTGTCAGCTACAACGATCACGGCGATCTCTACAGCGCCAATGATGACGGGTCGCTAAGCTCGGTGAGCCGCGACGATTCAGCCACCGGCTTTGCAATTTTTGGTGGCTACAACCTGACGGATAACATCGGTCTGGAAGTCGGCTACGTTGACATGGGTGAGCCGGATTTCAGTGCCGTATCGGATGGCAGCGGTGTTTCCTGGGTCGCCGGTAACGTCAGCACCAAACTGGAGGCCGATGGCTGGCTGTTTTCCATACTCGGTCATTTGCCGGTGTCTGAGCGCATGACCGTGTTCGCCCGGCTGGGTATTTTTGCCTGGGATACCACCGAGACATTTAACGAAAATAGCTTTATCTCAGTGGATAAAAACAGCGGGTCGGACGTTCAGTACGGCGCCGGGTTTGACTACGACGTAGGCACTGAGGACAAATGGCACCTGCGCGGTGAGATTGGTACCGGCGATATTGACGATGATGGCCAGCAGGTCACCGGTGTCGGGGTATCCGCCTACCGCGAATTCTGACGCGCATAGCGGCCTGCCGGCAGGCCGCTGCTGCAGATGGTCATGCCGTCGGCTACCTCAGTTTGCTGCCGCTATTTGCGCATTGATCCAGTCCAGAAATAACGGATTGTCCAGCACGCCCATGGTATTAAGTCGGTAGTTCAGCCCGGCCAGGTCGCTGCGCAGCTTGTCGTGCACACTGCCTTCGAATAGCAGGGTGGTCGTGACGATGACGGTTTTGCCCTCGTCACTGGCTGCCTGCACCCATCGCCGGAGTTCAGCAACATTGGCACTGCGAACCGCTGATGGCGCATCATCCTGCAAGGTAAAACCGCGGGCGTCAGCAAAGCCGCCGTTGGCCTGAATGTACTGCGCATGTTCGGCAAGAATTGCCAGTTCCTTCTTGTTGGCGGGATCGTTGTCCGGCCCGTGAGCTACCACAGCGACCACTTCCTGCTGCGGATCCGAGCTGCTGGTGCGCAGATTGTCCAGCAGAATTGCAGATATCTCCGGCCCTGACCCGGGAGTGTCGGTCAATACGGTGCTGGCATCTGCGCTGACGCGCGAAACGGACATCCATGGCGCTTCTTCGCGTGCGTCGAAGATGTATTGCCATTGCCCGGTCAAACCGCCATCGCGGAGTGTGGTGATGGGCATTACCACGATCTTTTTCGCGCCCGCAGCGGTCAGTTCATCCACCGCGCCCTGTATATGCTGAGATGTCATCATGGCCATGCCGAGCGCCATTGCCGTAGGCTTGCTGGCGGCAATCCCCGCATAGGCCTTGGCGAATTTAACATTGCCGTCGGCGCGGTAGCCGTGGCCAAGCGCCAGAATGCCAATGTCACCGGTTACGCCGGGTTCGCTCAGGAGGCGGTAAAAATTAGGACCCATGCGCTGCATGTTCTCGAGCACCTGCTCGTCGGTCAGTTCGCGGTAGAGCGGCACTTTTTCCCGTAACTCGGCAAACTGTTCGGCAGAGACCTGGTGGTTGTGCTGATGCTCCTTGGGTTGGCCGGCCGCGTAGACAGTGCCAGTGGCCACTGCCATAGCAATACTTATGATCAGGTAGTGCAATTGTTTCAGCGCCATGTCGGTCTCTCCTGTGCTGGAATGACCTTTTTTATAGCAAATCGGCAGCAACTGCCACTAACCACCTGCTGAACACAGATTGTCTGTTAACAAAGTGTTAACACGAAATTTCTTGGGCTGGACCTTGTCTGAACGGTATAAATTTCCCCTTACGCCAATTGCTGTGGAGAAACGCACTATGAAAAATTCGATGTCTGCCTCTGTAATAGTAGGCCTTGGCGCCGCCCTGGCGCTGTCGGTTGCCCAGGCGGGCGGCCATGAATCGGCCAAACCTGCCGCAATGGATCACAGCGGACACGACATGGGTGGCATGAATCACAGCACGGAGCGGGACGAACAGGGTCGCCGCCTGTTCGGCATGGCTCACAACGTTACACCGGAACTGGCCGACGAATTGCGCGCCAAAGTGCCGCTCTTTGAAAAATACAGCCTTGCGGAAATCAACCTGAGCATGCGGATGATGGGCGGCAACTATGCCTGGTATCTGAGCGACGATGACATGAAGGGCAAGCAGGGTGTCCTGCTGCTGCTGCATGGATTCCGTGACGGCGACCCGCTGTTCAAGCAGGAAGTGGAAATGTACTCGGAGGTGTTTCCCACTGCGATGGCTCCCGGTATGGCCATGGCAATGTCCGATCATATCCAGCTTGCGATTGATGATCTCGAGGCGGCCGGTGTCGAGCAGATCGCCGTTATTCCGATGCTCTCGACTGCCACCAACACCATGATGCGGCAGTGGGAATACATATTCGGAATGCGTGATGAAGCAACCTATGGCAGCGTCGAGCAGGTTAAAACCAAAGCTAAGATTCTGATGGGCCATCCGCCGGGCGATGATCCGCTGGTGGCCGAGATGCTGATTGATCATGCGCTGGAAATCAGTGAAAACCCGGCAGACGAGGTTGTCATCATCGCCGCCCATGGGCCTACTTTTGAAGAAGACAACAGAATTGTGCTCGGTGAACTGGAAAACCTTGCCAAGGTCATGCGGGAAGACAGTGACTTTGCCGACGTAATGGGTATTACCCTGCAGGATGATGCTCAGCCGGAAATTCGCGATGCCAACGTCGCCAAGTTGCGCAAAATGGTCAGTGACGCAATCGCCGACGACAAATCAGTGCTGGTGGTAACCAACCTGATCGGCACACGCAGTGTGCAGTCAAAACTGCGCAAAGATCTCAAGGGTCTGGACTACAAGTTCAACAAAAAGGGCCTCGCCGAACATCCCAATTTCGTTGAAGAGTGGATGGGCGAAATGATCCGCGAACTGTTCGAGGACGCCTGATCCGCAATGTCGGGTTCCGGAGCAGCAGACCGGAAATTCAATTCACTGGCGGAGTTTTACCCCGTCTATCTGTCCGAGCACCGCGATTCGCGGTGCCGGACAGCCCACTTTCTCGGCAGCACTCTGGGTCTGGTCTGCCTGTGTTTTGCGCTGCTTGAGCGCAACCTGTCGTTTGTATTGCTCGGCCTGATCGGCGGCTACGCCTGCGCCTGGTTCGGCCATTATGTCTTCGAAAAAAACCGTCCGGCGACTTTCACCCACCCGTGGTACAGCTTTCTGTGCGACTGGCTGATGTACCGCGATATGTGGCTGAATCGACTGTAGTTGTCCCACATGCCTACCGTACCGTTTTCCCAGTGGAAGCGGCATTGGAACTCATGCCGGGTGATATGGGCATTCAGAAAACTCAGTAAGCCCGCGCTTTCCTCGGCTGTCATGCCGCGAAATCCGACTACCCAGCATGGGTTCAGGAAAAGATAGGGCCGGCCGGTATCCGGATGCCGGCAGACAACCGGATGTTCTACCTGCGGAAACTTATCGCGCATGTATTTCAGCGTATCAATCTGCTGGGTGGTCTGCATCGAGTGATGCCCGGATTTCAGGCCGTAGCTGAGAATGTCGTGCACCGCATACATCGGATCGAGAATGCGTTTCATTTCGTCCGACAATGCATCGTAGGCCGAATACATATTCGCAAACAGTGTATCGCCGCCACTTTGCGGTACGTCAGTAGCATAGAGAATGCCGGCAAAGGTGGGCTTTTCGGCATAGCTATGGTCTACGTGCCAGCGCAGGTTCTGCACAGTCAGTTGTTGCTCGGTCACGCCGCTGAACTGGTACAGGCCCTCCTTGCTCTCGTGTTTGGGAATGAACGGCTCGTCATGCAGCGGTCCGATCTGTTCGCCGAAAGCGGTAAAGCTATCGGCATCAAGCTGCTGATCGCGGAAATACACCATCAGGTGATCGGTCAGCGCCTGGCGAATTTCGGCGAGCGCCTCAGGACTCAGCGGTTTACTGAGATCAACACCGCGAATCTCGGCGCCGGCACTGGGGGTGAGGGGAATGACTTCTACGTGTTGATAGTTCATGGTACCGCTCCCATCAATTCATCGACATAACTTGTTATAGGTTCATAACAAGTCTGGCAGCGGCCTGAGGCTGCGGCAATAAGCGTTTGCCGAAATACCGGCCTGGTTATGGCTTCCGGGTGGCCGGAAATAGTAGGCTGGGCGCCGTTTTTTTCAGCGCAGCAAGGTATACGCAGATGACAACCCTTCTGATTACAGGAACCAACCGCGGCCTGGGCCTGGAGCACACCCGCCAGGCACTTGCTGCGGGTGACAAGGTAATAGCAACCTGCCGTAACCCGGCCGGTGCCGGGGCACTGCGAGACCTCAAATTGCAGTATCCCGACCAGCTGAGCATTGAACAGCTGGACCTGGCTGACTTCGCTTCCATTGATGCGCTGCAGGCCCGGCTGACCGACGTGCCGGTGGACTTGCTGTTCAACAGCGCGGCGATTTATGGCGGCGGGTGGGGCAGTGAGGCAGACCGCAACCGGCAAAGCATTGCGGGCATGGACTACGAACTGTGGCAGGAAATCATGCGCACCAATGTGCTGGGCACGTTTCGTCTCACGGCTGCTCTGTTGGCCAATCTTCAAGCCGGC